>NZ_JFJV02000018.1:36719-83573 GCF_000611145.1 Cupriavidus sp. SK-3
CGGCATTCCCGCGGGTGCGGGATGCCGGTACAGCTTGAACCGGTACTGACGTTCAGCCCGGGATCTTGCCTTCCACGCCTTCGACGTAGAACTTGATGCCATGCAGGAAGCCATCGTCGGCGACCTGGTCCTTGGTCAGCTGCTCCTTGCCGGTGTTGTCCTTGAGCGGACCCTTCCAGATCGGCGCGGAACCGTCGGCCACGCCCTTCTTGCGCTCTTCCACCAGTGCCTTGACGTCATCCGGCACCACGGCGTTGAAGCCCTTCAGGTCGATCATGCCTTCCTTCAGGCCCCACCACGTGGTGCTGTTTTTCCACTGGTTGGCCAGCACGTCGCCCACCACCTTGTTGTAGTAGACGCCCCACGAAATCACCGAGGCGGCCAGGTGGGCCTTCTCGCCGAACTTGCTCATGTCGCTGTCCCAGCCGAAAGCGTACACGCCCTTTTCCTGCGCGGTCTGCACCACGGCGGCGGAGTCGGTGTTCTGCATCAGCATGTCCACGCCCTGGCCGATCAGCGTGGTGGCGGCTTCGCGCTCCTTGCCCGGATCGAACCACTTGTTCACCCACACCACCTTGACGGTCGCCTTGGGATTCACGCTGCGCGCGCCCAGGGTGAACGAGTCGATATTGCGGATTACCTCGGGGATGGGCACCGATGCCACCACGCCCATCTTGCCGGTCTTGCTCATCTTGCCGGCGACCACGCCGGCCAGGTAAGCGCCTTCATAGGTGCGTACGTCGTACTGCGCCAGGTTGTCCGCGGTCTTGAAGCCGGTGGCGTGCTCGAATTTCACGTCCGGGAATTCCTTGGCCACCTTGAGCATCGACTCCATGTAGCCGAAGGTCGTGCCGAAAATCAGCTTGTTGCCTTGCGCGGCGAGGTCGCGGAACACGCGTTCCGCATCGGCGGCGGATTCAGGCACGTTCTCGACGAAGGTGGTCTTCACCTTGTCGCCGTACTTTTCTTCGACGGCCTTGCGTCCTGCGTCATGGGCGTAGGTCCAGCCCGCGTCGCCGACCGGTCCGATGTAGACGAAGGCAACCTTCAGCGGTTCGGCCTTCTGCTCGGCGGCGGGGGCCGAAGCCGGGGCGGTGCTTTCCGCCGGCTTCTCGGCTTCCTTCTTGCCGCAGCCCGCGATAGCCAGCACGGCGGTGGCGGCCAGTGCGGCGAGGGTCTTCCTGCGCGTGACGATCATGATTTCTCCTTGTAATGACCTGGGTACTGATTCTTTGATTAAGGTTGCAACTGTGGCTCTGGTAACGAGGGTTTTCAGCGTGAGGTCTCTGGCGGACTTCTGAAAATCGGGCAATGCGGCGCGGCCCGGCAAGGCGCCGGGCCGCAATCGCAACGGTCAGGCAACACCCGGGCGGAAGGGTTTGCCCAGCGAGGCCGGCATGTTCAGGCGGATCCACGCCGGATTGCGCGAGATCAGCGCCAGCACGACGATGGTGGCCGCATAGGGCAGCATCGACAGGATCTGCGACGGCATCGACACACCGATCCCTTGCAGGTAGAACTGCAGGATGGTGACGCCGCCGAACAGCCACGCCCCGGCCCATACGCGGCCGGGGCGCCATGTGGCGAAGGTGGTCAGCGCCAGCGCGATCCAGCCGCGCCCCGCCACCAGGTTCTCCACCCACATCGGCGTGTACACCAGCGACAGGTAGGCCCCGGCCAGCCCGCAGCAGGCACCGCCGAACAGCAGCGCGCCAAAGCGGATCAGCCGCACGGGATAGCCCAGCGCGTGTGCCGATTCCGGCGATTCGCCGATCGCGCGCAGGGTCAGCCCGGCGCGCGTGCGGAACAGGAACCACATGATGGCGCCGCACAGGAACAGGCTGAAATACACCATCCAGTGCTGCTGGAAGAGGGCCGGCCCGAAGAACGGAATATCAGCCAGGAAAGGAATCGACCTGGCCTGCGACGGCATGGCGAAGCCGACGAAGCGCTGGCCCATGAAGGCCGACAGCCCGGTGCCGAAGATCGACAGCGCCAGGCCGGTGGCCACCTGGTTGGTGGCCAGCACCAGCGCCAGCCACGAGAACAGCGTGGCCATCAGCATGCCGGCGAGCGCGCCGGCGGCAAAGCCGAGCATCGGCGACTGCGTCTGGTAGCCGACCATGAAGCCGAATGCGGCGGCCACCAGCATCATGCCTTCGGCGCCCAGGTTGAGCACGCCGGAGCGTTCGTTGATCAGCAGGCCGAGCGCGGCCAGCAGCAGGGGTGTGCCGGCGTTGATCGCCGTGGCGATAAGAGGGGCGAATTGTTCCATATCGTGTGGGCTCCGCTCAGGCGGCCTTGGCGCGCCAGCGCAGGCGGTTGTCGATCAGCGTATCGCTGGCCAGCAGGAAGAACAGCAGCATGCCCTGGAACACCGAGCCGATCGCCGAAGGCAGGCCCAGTCGGGACTGGGCCATTTCGCCGCCGATATAGAACAGCGACATGACGATGCCCCCGAATACGGTGCCCACCGGATGCAGGCGGCCGACGAAGGCCACGATGATGGCGGTGAAGCCGTAGCCGGGCGAGATCGACGGCAGCAACTGCCCGATCGGGCCAGTCACTTCGAACGCGCCCGCCAGGCCTGCGGTGCCGCCCGAGATCATCAGCGCGCTCCACAGCGAACGGCGCGCCGAGAAGCCCGCATAGCGCGCCGCCGCCGGCGCGGTGCCGCCCACCTGCAGCCGGTAGCCCGCGAAGCTGCGGAAGATGAAGACGGTCATCACCACCACCAGCACCAGCATCACCGCAAAGCCCGCGTGCAGGCGCGAGCCCGACAGCAGGTTGGGCAGCAGGAATTCGCTGGAGAACACCTTGGACTGCGGGAAGTTCATGCCGTTGGGATCCTTCAGCGGACCATTGACCACGTACAGCATCAGCTGCTGCGCGATATAGGTCAGCATCAGCGACACCAGGATCTCGTTGGCGTTGAACTTGTCCTTGAGCGCTGCGGTGATCGATGCCCAGAACATGCCGCCGACCACGCCGGCCAGCGAAGCCAGCACCAGCACCACGGTGCCGTTGACGCCATTGCCGGGCACGTCGAAGTACAGCACCGTTGCGCCGGCAAAAATGCCGCCGAGGATCAACTGGCCGTCGGCGCCGATGTTCCAGATATTGGCGCGGTAGCACACGGAAAGGCCAAGCGCGCAAAGCACCAGCGGTACGGTCTTGAGCAGCACCTCGCCGATGGCGCGGCGGTCCTTGAGAGGATCGACCAGGAAGACCTTGAGCGCGGCCACCGGATCCTTGCCGAGCAGCAGGAAGAGCAGGGCGCCGAAGGCCAGCGTCAGGGCCAGCGCAATGAACGGGGAAGCGTAGGCCATGCGCCGCGAGGGCAGCCCGCGCGGCGCCAGCGACACGGGCGAGCGAAACAGGAAATCAGCCATGGAGCGCGGCCTCCTGTTGTTCGCGACGGCCGCCTGGCCCGCCTTCCCACAAGCCGCTCATCCACAGCCCGACCTGCTCGCGCGTGGCGTCCTGGGTGGGGATCGACGGCGATAGCCGGCCCTTGGCGATCACGTGCAGGCGATCGCAGATGGCGAACAGTTCGTCCAGCTCCTCGGACACCACCAGCAAGGCGCAGCCGGTGGCCTTGAGCGCCAGCAACTCGTTGTGGATCTGCGCCGCGGCGCCAACGTCCACGCCCCAGGTCGGCTGGGCCACGATCAACACCTTGGGGCCGCTCTCTATCTCGCGGCCAACGATGAATTTCTGCAGGTTGCCGCCCGACAGGCTCTTGGCCAGCGCGTCCGGCCCGCTTGCCTTGACGCGGAAGCGGCCGATCACGGCTTGCGCCAGCCCGGCCGCCGCCCTGGGCGAAATCATGCCGCGCAGCACATAGGGCGCGGACTGGTGCGAAAGCAGGATATTGGCCGCCAGGCTCATGCCCGGGACGGCGCCGCGGCCCAGGCGCTCTTCCGGCACGAAGGCCAGGCCGGCGCGGCGGCGCTGGCGAGCGTCCAGCCTGCCCACCGGCTTGCCGTCCAGCGCGATGGCGTTGCGTTCCGCGCGGACGTCCTCGCCCGACAGCGCCGCCAGCAATTCCTGCTGGCCGTTGCCCGACACACCGGCGATGCCGACGATTTCACCGGCATGCAGATCCAGCGAGATGCCGGACAGCTCCGTGGCGAAGGCATGCGCGCGCGGCAGGGACAGTTCGCGCACCGCCAGCCGGCACGCGCCGGGTTCGGTCTGCACGCGCGCTTCGCGCGGCGGCTCGCCGCCGATCATCAGGCGCGACAGCGAAGCCGCGCTCTCCTGGCGCGGATCGCACACGCCGGTGACACGGCCCATGCGCATCACGGTGGCGCTATGGCAAAGCTCGCGGATCTCGTCGAGCTTGTGGCTGATGTAGAGGATGCTGGTGCCTTCCGCGGCGAGCTGGCGCAGCGTGACGAACAGCGTCTGCACCGCCTGCGGCGTCAGCACGGAAGTGGGCTCGTCCAGGATCAGCAGCTGCGGTTTTGCCAGCAGCGCGCGCACGATCTCCACGCGCTGGCGCTCGCCCACCGACAAGGTGTGCACATGGCGGTTGGGCTCCAGCGGCAGGCCGTAACGCTCCGCCGTTTCGCGGATCTGCTCGGCCAGCTGCTTCATGTTGGTGGCGCCGGCGC
The DNA here is from genome assembly GCF_000611145.1 of Cupriavidus sp. SK-3. Classification (NCBI taxonomy): domain Bacteria; kingdom Pseudomonadati; phylum Pseudomonadota; class Betaproteobacteria; order Burkholderiales; family Burkholderiaceae; genus Cupriavidus; species Cupriavidus sp. SK-3. The sequence goes on from NZ_JFJV02000018.1 coordinate 41,339, forward strand.
CCTTGCCTGCCCTGGGCAGGCCGAGCGCGATGTTCTCGGTGACGGTCAGCGTATCGAACAGCGAGAAGTGCTGGAACACCATGGCGATGCCCAGGTTGCGGGCATCGTGCGGATTGTGGATGGCGGCGGGCGCACCGTTGAAGTGCATATCGCCGGCATCGGGTTTGACCGCGCCAAAGATGATCTTCATCAGGGTGGACTTGCCGGCGCCGTTCTCGCCGAGCACGGCGTGGATTTCGCCGGGGGCGACGACGAGGGACACATCGTCGTTGGCGGTCACGCCGGGGTAGCGCTTGCTGATATGGGCAAGCGCCAGCCTTGGGGTTGTACTTAAGGTCACTGAGGCGGCTCGAGTTGTGATGGCAGCAACGTGGATCAATGTTCGTATCGGGCAGCACCTCCTGCAGTGCGTGGGGCAGGATCGCCGTTACGCATTGCAGCAACCATCACTGGCTGGTGATGCCGTTTATTAACCGTGGATTATATAAGTGTGCGGGGTTCGGACGGCCTGTCCAGGACAGTTTTCTCGGCCCCGCAATGGATACAGGCAGGTTGCAAGTCGCATGCCGGGCACATGGCGCGGCCGGGCCGCCGCCACTGGGGCGGAAGGTGGGCAACATGGCCCGCAAGCGGCGCAATCGGGAGAGGCTGGGGGGAAGACGAGGGAAGCGGGGAGGTGCGGCAGCGGCCGGAGCAGGGCGCTCCGGCGCATGGTCCGCCGGGGGCGGCGCCATGGGCCTCCCCGGCGGTAACTGGCGCGTCAGGCGCCGTTGCCGACCGCGATCTGGTTGAAGCGGCCTTCGCGGAAATCCGCCAGCGTCTGGTAGATCTGCTCCTGGGTGTTCATCACGAACGGCCCATATTGCACGATCGGCTCGCCCAGCGGCCGGCCCGCGATCAGCAGGAAGCGCGCATCGGCGCTGGCGCTGGCCGTCACGCCGTCCGCGCCTGCCGCGTTGTCCAGCACGCCCATGCGCTGCGCTTCCAGCACGGCCGCGTCGTCTCCCGCGCCGACCGCGATCTCGCCACGGTAGACATACAGGAAGGCGTTATGCCCGGCCGGCAGCACCTGGGAGAAGCTCTGCCCGGCGGGCAGCGTCACGTCCAGGTAGAGCGGTTCCGTGACCGGACGCGTCACCGCACCTGCCACGCCGTGCGAGGCCCCTGCCAGCACCCGTACCGTGGCGCCACCCGGCAGTGCCACGGTGGGCACGGCAGCGGCCGGCAGGTCGCGGTACCACGGCGCCGTCATCTTGTCGGCGGCGGGCAGGTTCAGCCACAGCTGGAAGCCTTCCATGCGGCCGTCCTCCTGCTCGGGCATCTCCGAATGCACCACGCCGGCGCCGGCCACCATCCACTGGGCACCGCCGTTTTCCAGCAGGCCCTCGTTGCCGGCGCTGTCGCGATGGCGCATGCGGCCGGCCAGCATATAGGTGATGGTTTCGAAGCCGCGATGCGGATGATCGGGGAAGCCGCCGATGTAGTCGTCGCGGCTATCGGTGCCGAAGGCGTCCAGCATCAGGAACGGGTCCAGCCGGCGCTGCAGGTTCTGCGTGAGCACGCGCGTGAGTTTGACGCCGGCGCCATCCGAGGTGGCGATGCCCCGCACAACGCGGTCGACCGCGCGCGAGCGCTGCACGGTCTCCACGGCGGTGGCCGGGACGATGGGGGCGGTAGTGCGTTGTTCCATGATGGATCTCCTGTTGGGGCGGGGCCGGCGGCAATGGCGCCCGACCCCGTTGGCTACCCTCCCAATTTAAGGGTTTGGGCCAAAACCGGTAGAGGGCATCCGGGCAACAGATTGTTCTGCCGGTGGCACGATCAGGGTCCATGGAGGGATCGATTCTGGAACAGCGCGGGCGGCGCGGAGATATCGGGTGAAGGCTGGCAAATGCGGGCGGAAAGCGGTATGAAAACGAGATGATGACAAGATAGGTGTAAATGTGTATAATAGCCATCTCGTTGTCATCCGATGCTGCGTAATCATGTCGGGCTGGCAGGGTCCTGCAAGCGTCTCAATCACCTTGCGCCCCGCTCAAGCCTCCCGTGTGCGGCACCGGCCGATTGATCCGGCGGCGCGTCGGAACCACCAAATTTGCGCTGCCACTGGCCTCCCGTTTCTGCACCTTGCAGCGGGTTGCGCCGCTCCAGGGATCCCAGCCTTCACCGGCATGGCGTCCCGTCAATTGGGTTTCCCGCCTCAGCGCGTGGAACCCGGCGCCCGTCCACTGGTTCATCTGCCGGTCATGGCGGGCAAGGCAATCTAGTCAGGGCCGGCGGCCCCCATTGCACCCGCCCGTGCCCATTTGTTCGTCCGTCAATCCGGATGTGGCTTTTCATGCCCACATGCGGCATGCGGAGAGAGGGGAATATGTCCAAGCAATCCAAGCAGGCACTGGCCTGGGGATGTCTCGCGCTCGCCGCGCTGGCCGGTCTGGTCGCGTGGATCGGCGTCGACGTCATCCGGCAGTACCAGGACCGCCTTTGGTACGACATGGCCGACCACCTGCGCCTGGTGGCGTGGTCGATGGCGCTGGCCCTGGCCACCGGCATTCCGGCTGGCATCGGCCTGAGCCGGCCCTGCATGCGCCGCTGGGCCGATCGCCTGATGCAAGTCTTCAATATCGGCAACACCGTGCCGTCGCTGGCGGTGCTGGCGCTTGCCCTGGCTGTGCTCGGCATTGGCGAGCGGCCCGCCATCCTGGCGCTCTGGCTGGCCTCGCTGCTGCCGATCGTGCGCAATACCTGCGAGGGTCTGCGCGGCGTATCGCCGGCGTTGACCGAGGCCGCGCGGGGCCTTGGCATGACCTCGATGCAGCGCCTGTTCCGGGTCGAATTGCCCAATGCGCTGCCGGTGATCCTGGCGGGCGTGCGTATCAGCCTGGTGATCAATGTCGGGACGGTGCCGCTGTCTTTCCTGATCGGCGCCAACAGCCTGGGCGAACTGATCTTCCCCGGCATCTACCTGAACAACCAGCCTTTGCTGCTGCTGGGCGCCGCGGCCACCGCGCTGCTGGCGCTTGCCCTAGACGGCCTGTTCGCCGCAGCCGGCTACTGCTACCTGCGCCGCCGCGGGCTGGCGCGCTGATGCGCGCACCGAACATGAAGGAGAACCCGATGATGCATTTCATCACAAGCGCGCTGGCCCGCGCGGCCCGCGGCCAGGCGCGCATGCTGGCAAGTCTTGCCGTGCTCGCCACACTGGCAGCCCTGGCGCTGCCGGCGCATGCCGATCCCGTTCGCGTAGGCGGCAAGAATTTCACCGAGCAGCTGATCCTGTCGTCGATGACGTCCCAGTACCTGCAGGCCAAAGGTCTTGCCACCGAGCTGACTTCCGGCCTGGGCAGCACGCTGATGCGCCAGGCCATGGAAAGCGGCCAGCTCGACGTGGTGTGGGATTACACCGGCACGGCGCTGATCGTGTTCAACAAGGTCGAGGAAAAGCTCGAAGCCAGGGAAAGCTACGAGCGCGTCAGGACGCTGGACGCCGCGCGCGGCCTGATGTGGCTCGACGCCTCGGGCATCAACAACACCTATGCGCTGGCGATGCCGCGCAAGCGCGCCGAAGCCGCCGGCGTGACCACGCTGTCGGCCTTCGCCGGGAAGATGCAGGCCGCCGCGGAAGGCACCGCGCATCCGTTCGCGGTCGACATGGAATTCGCCGCGCGCCCCGACGGCCTGGAGCCGCTCAAGACGCTCTACAAGCTGCCGTTCTCGCGGCGTGACGTGATTCAGCTCGATCCCGGCCTGGTCTATACGGCGCTGAAGAACGACCAGGTCGAGCTCGGCCTGGTCTACACCACCGATGGCCGCGTCAAGGGCTTCGACCTCGTGCTGCTGGAGGACGACCAGCACTTCTTCCCCGCATACAACGCCGTGCCCGTCGTGCGCAAGGCGATGCTGGACAAGCATCCCGAGCTCGCGGGCCTGCTCAATGCGCTGTCGGCCAAGCTCGACAACGAGGCCATGACCGAGATGAACTACAAGGTCGATATCGGCCAGCAGCCGGTCGACAAGGTGGCGCAGGAATTCCTGCGCGGCCACGGCCTGATCTGAGGAGGGGCGCATGGACTTGCTGACTTACCTTCAACATAGCTGGCCAACATTGCTCAAGCTGACCGGACAGCATCTGGCGCTGGTGGGCTCCGCGGTGGGGCTGGCTATCGTGGTGGGCGTGCCGCTGGGCATCCTGTGCGCGCGCTTCCGCTTCCTCGCCACGCCGCTGCTGACGCTGGCCACCATCGTGCTGACCCTGCCGTCGATCGCGCTGTTCGGCCTGATGATCCCGATCTTCGCCCGCTTCGGGCACGCGCTCGGCTATGTGCCGGCGGTGACCGCGGTGTTTCTCTATTCGCTGCTGCCGATCATGCGCAATACCTGCGTGGCGCTTGCCAACGTCGACGACGGCATCCAGGAAGCCGGCCGCGGCATCGGCATGACCACCTGGCAGCGCATGCGGCTGGTGGACCTGCCGCTGGCCGTGCCCGTCATCCTCGGCGGCGTGCGTACCGCCGTCGTGATGAATATCGGCGTGGCCACCATCGCCGCCATCATCGGCGCGGGCGGCCTGGGGGTGCTGATCCTGCAAGCGATCAGCCAGAGCAACATGAGCAAGCTGGCGATTGGCGCGGTGCTGGTCAGCGTGCTCGCCATCGTGGCCGATGCCTGCCTGCAGTGGTTGCAGCGGGCGCTGACACCGAAAGGAATTCGCTGAACATGATTGAACTCGACCAACTCACCAAGACCTTCAAGCAGAAAGACGGCGCCGAAGTGCGCGCTGTCGATGCCGTCTCGCTGACGGTGCCCAAGGGCGAGATCTGCGTCTTCCTCGGTCCCTCTGGCTGCGGCAAGACCACCACGCTCAAGATGATCAACCGCCTGATCCGGCCCAGCTCCGGCCGGGTCCTGATCGACGGCGAGGACACCACCCGCGTGGACGAAGTCACGCTGCGCCGCAAGATCGGCTACGTGATCCAGCAGATCGGCCTGTTCCCGAACATGACCATCGAGGAGAACATCATGGTCGTGCCGCGTCTGCTGGGCTGGGACAAGAAGCGCTGCCGCGAGCGCGCGCGCGAACTGATGTCGATGGTGCAACTCGATCCCGACAAGATGCTCACGCGCTATCCGCGGGAATTGTCGGGCGGCCAGCAGCAGCGCATCGGCGTGATCCGCGCGCTCGCGGCGGATGCGCCGGTGTTGCTGATGGACGAACCCTTCGGCGCGGTCGACCCGATCAATCGCGAGAGCATCCAGAACGAATTCTTCCAGATGCAGCGCCAGCTTGGCAAGACCGTGATCATGGTTTCGCACGATATCGACGAGGCTATCAAGCTGGGCGACCGCGTGGCCATATTCCGCGGCGGCAAGCTGGTGCAATTCGACCATCCCGACGCACTGCTGGCGCGTCCGGCCGACGACTTCGTGCAGGCCTTCATCGGCCACGACAATACGCTCAAGCGCCTGCTGCTGGTGCGCGCCGGCGATGCCGCCACCATGGCGCAGACCTGCAGCCCGGACATGCCGCTGGCGCAGGCTTTCGGCATCATGGACGACGCCGATGTGCGCCACCTGCCGGTGGTGGACGAGACGCAGCGCGCGCTGGGCTACGTCACGCGGCGCGACGCGCGCGCAGGGCAGGGCGTGTGCGCAAATGCGATGCGGCCGTTCATGGCGACCGCCGCGTTCGATGAGCACCTGCGCATCGTGCTTTCGCGCATGTACCAGCACAACACGAGCTGGCTGCCGGTGGTGGATGCCGATGGCGTCTATCTTGGCGAAGTCACGCAGGAATCGATTGCCGACTATCTCAGCTCGGGCCGCTCGCGCGGCAATGCGCCGGTAATCCAGCCGCCGCAGGCGCCGGCCGCGATCGAGCGCATTGCGGCGTAGGCAACGGGTGCCGCGCAACGAAAAAAGGGCAGCTCAGGCTGCCCTTTTTGACACTGTGAGGGAATGTCAGTCGCGCGCCAGTTGTCCGTCAGTGAGGCGCCACGCCTTCAACGGGTTGCCGTCCTGCAGCGCCGGCGGCAGCAGTTCCGCAGGCACGTTCTGATAGCACACCGGGCGCAGGAAGCGCTCGATCGCGGAAGCGCCGACCGAGGTGGCGCGCGTATCCGACGTGGCGGGGAAGGGGCCGCCATGCACCATCGCATAGGACACTTCGACCCCGGTCGGATAGCCATTGAACAGCACGCGCCCAGCCTTGCGCTCCAGCACCGTCAGCAGGCTGCCGGCGTCGGCGCGGTCACCCGCATCCGCTTGCACGGTGGCGGTAAGCTGGCCTTCGAGCCGGCGTGCCACCGCCAGCATTTCCTCGTGGTCGCGGCACACGACCAGTACCGAGGATGGGCCAAATACTTCGGCTTCCATGCGATGGTCTGCGAGGAAGCGTTCAGCCGTGGTTTCGAACAGCGCAGGGCGGGCCTGGTTGGGGCCGCTCGCTGGCTTGCCGCTGCCGATGTGGCGCAGTCCTTCGATGTCGCCGAGCTGGGCCACGCCGTTGTCGTAAGCCTGGCAGATGCCGGGCGTCAGCATGGTGGCGGCGGCCTTCTCCGCCAGCGCCGCAATCGCGCCCTGGCGGAACCCATCCAGCGCCGGGCTTTCCACGGCCAGCAACAGGCCGGGGTTGGTGCAGAACTGGCCCACGCCCATCACCAGCGAATCCGTCAGGTTGCGCGCGATCTCCGCGCCGCGGGCGGCCAGCGCCGCCGGCAGCAGGAACACCGGGTTGATGCTGCTCATCTCCGCATAGACGGGGATCGGCTGGGGCCGGCTGTTGGCCGTCTGCACCAGCGCCAGGCCGCCGCTGCGCGAGCCGGTAAAGCCCACTGCCTGGATCGAAGGATGCGCCACCAGGGCCGTACCGACGGCAACGCCCGCACCGACCAGCAGCGAGAACACGCCTTCGGGCAGCCCGGCGTCCGCCACGGCCTTCTGGATCACGCGGCCGACCAGCTCGGAGGTGCCGAGGTGGGCCGAATGCGCTTTCACGATGACCGGGCAGCCCGCAGCCAGCGCCGATGCGGTATCGCCGCCCGCCACCGAGAACGCCAGCGGGAAGTTACTGGCGCCGAATACCGCTACCGGCCCGATGGCGATCTTCTGCAGGCGCAGGTCGGGGCGCGGCGGCGTGCGCTCCGGCAAGGCGGAGTCGAGCGTGGCGGATTGCCAGCGGCCATCGCGCAGCACGCTCGCGAACAGGCGCAACTGGCCGGCGGTGCGTGCGCGTTCGCCCTGCAGGCGCGCGATCGGCAGCGCGCTTTCGGCGTGGGCGCGCTCGATCAGCGTGTCGCCCAGGGCTTCCAGGCCGTTGGCGATGGATTCCAGGAACCGCGCGCGGGTTTCCGGCGAGGTGTTCCGGTAGGTGTCGAACGCGGCTTCGGCCAGCACGCAGGCGCGCTCGGCCTCGGCGGCGCCGCCGCCATGGAATTCCGGTGCGAGCGTTTCCCCCGTGGCCGGGTTGGTGGCATGGAGGATCTTGGTGGTGCCGCGCACTGCGCTGGCGCCGATCAGCATTTCGCCGGTGATGGTCATGAGCGTTTCCTGCTTTTCAACTGCGATCAAGGATCAAGGATCAAGAGGGTGCCCGCGCGGCAGCGCGAGCGGGACTTCCGGGTTGTCTTGCGAGTGGCTCGCATCGATTCGAGGCACTGGCTGGCGCGGCAGACAGTAGTTGCGCGCGCGCGCCCATGTGGCGCTGTGCGAACACAGCAGTGCCAGCAAGCAGCGCCAGGATCTCATCGGTTTTATTGTAAGACATCCTACAACATACAATGCTTTACTAGCAAGCAGGAAAACCCCGATTCCGTCGGGGCTCTCCAGACCTCCAGTCTTTAGGTTGCTTCCACCGCCGCCGACGCCTTGCGCAGCCGCTCGCGGCTGTTGGTCAGGTGCATGCGCATGGCGGCCTTGGCGCCTTCGGGGTCGCGCCGCTCGATGGCATCGTAGATATTCTCGTGCTCGATATTGACGCGCTCGAGATATTGCTCGCGCTCCTGCGCGCTGACGTGTAGCCGGCTGCGCGGGATCACCATGGTGCCGAGATGCCCCATGATGTCGGTGAAATAGCGATTGCCGGTAGCGCGCGCAATGACGAGGTGGAACTCGAAATCAGCCCCCACCGAATCCTCGCCGCCGGCCGCCGTGCGCTTGAGTTCGTCGAGCGCCTGGCGCATCGCCGCCAGTTGCTCGTCGCTGCGCCGGGACGCCGCCAGGCTGGCGGCCTCGGCTTCCAGGCTGACACGGAATTCCAGCATGGCCAGCACGTCCATGGCGGTCCCCATGGTGGCGGGGTCGATGCGGAAGGGCGAGCCGTTCTCGGTACTGCGCGCCAGCACGAAGGTGCCGATGCCGTGGCGGGTCTCGACCAGGCCGCTGGCTTGCAGCCGCGACAGCGCTTCGCGCACCACGGTGCGGCTGACGCCGAGCGCGGCCATGATCTCGGATTCGGTAGGCAGCTTGTCGCCCGGCTTGAGCAGGCCTTGCTGGATGCGCTCGCTCAGGTTGCTCACCGCCTCTTCGGCAAGCGTGCGGCCGCGGCGCCGCAGCGGGGTGGTGGAGGCAAACATCGGGTTTGACATGGTAGTGGGCAGGGGGCTTGACCGGATCTCGATGGGCTCATTATACTGCGTCGTAAGTTATATGACGACCGATAACAGGTGTCTCGTGCCTTCAATTCAAATCCAGGCCCGGCCAGCACCGACGAACTGGTACCCGGCGGCAACCGGGCAGCCAGACCGAGACAACCCGTAAGAGCCGCAGCCACCAGGCCGTGCACTGCTCTTCCCGCCGGAATTCGACATGATCCAGACATCCATCTCCGCTACCCGCGCCGCGCCAGTCGCAGGCACGCCCGTCGTCACCGAGCTTACCGTGGTGCCGGTAGCCGGCCACGACAGCATGCTGATGAACCTGTCGGGTGCCCACGGTCCGTTCTTCACCCGCAATATCGTCATCCTCAAAGACAGCGCGGGGAATACCGGCGTTGGCGAAGTGCCGGGCGGCGAAGCGATCCGCCAGACCCTGGAGGATGCGCGGGAACTCATCGTGGGGCAATCGATCGGCAATCACCAGGCCTTGCTCAATCGCGTACGCAGTGCCTTTGCCAGCCGCGATGCGGGCGGGCGCGGCCTGCAGACCTTCGACCTGCGCATCACCATCCATGCCGTCACCGCGCTGGAAGCGGCCCTGCTGGATCTGCTCGGCAAGCACCTCGGCGTGCCGGTAGCGGCCCTGCTTGGCGAGGGCCAGCAACGCGATGCGGTGGAGATGCTGGGCTACCTGTTCTATATCGGCGACCGCAACCGCACCACGCTCGGCTATCGCAGCGAACCGGAGGCGGACAACGAGTGGTTCCGCCTGCGCAACGAAGCGGCAATGAGCGCCGAAGGCGTGGTACGGCTGGCTGAGGCCGCCTATGCGCGCTACGGCTTCAACGACTTCAAGCTCAAGGGCGGCGTGCTGCGCGGCGATGAAGAGATGGAAGCCATCCTGGCGCTCGCCGAACGCTTCCCCAGGGCGCGTATCACGCTGGACCCCAACGGCGCGTGGTCGCTGGCCGAAGCCGTGCGCCTGTGCCGCGACAAGCATGGCGTACTGGCCTATGCCGAAGATCCGTGCGGCGCCGAGGATGGCTTTTCTGGCCGCGAGGTCATGGCCGAGTTCCGCACCGCCACCGGCCTGCCCACCGCCACAAACATGGTTGCGACCGACTGGCGCCAGATGGGCCACGCAGTGCGCCTGCAGTCGGTCGATATCCCGTTGGCCGATCCGCATTTCTGGACCATGCAAGGCTCGGTGCGGGTCGCGCAGATGTGCGCCGAATGGGGTCTGACCTGGGGCTCGCACTCCAACAACCATTTCGATATTTCGCTGGCCATGTTCACCCATGTGGCCGCTGCCGCGCCGGGCCGCGTCACCGCGATCGATACGCACTGGATCTGGCAGGACGGCGAGCGCCTGACCAAGGCGCCGCTGAAGATCGAGAACGGCAAGGTAGCCGTGCCGAGCCAGCCGGGCCTCGGCGTCGAACTCGATATGGAGCAGGTGGCGCTGGCGCACGAGCGCTACAAGAACATGGGACTGGGCGCGCGCGACGATGCGGCTGCCATGCAATTCCTGATCCCGGGCTGGACCTTCAACAATAAGGCGCCGTGCATGGTCCGGTGAGCACGCACCATCCGGATACAAGAAATACCACTCAAAAGCGAGGAGACAACGATGTTCAAGACTGACGGCCGGTCCCGCATGACCGGCACCACAGCCGCGCCCACGTACCGCGTGCTGCGCCGGTTGACCACCGCCATGATCGCGGCGGTGGCTGTGCTGGCGGCCGCCGGCACCGCCGTCGCATCGACGGCATGGCCCCAGAAGGCCGTCTCGGTCGTGGTGCCGTTCCCGGCCGGGGGCTCCACCGACACCATCGCGCGCATGCTGGCGGTGCCGCTCAATGAGAAGCTGGGCCAGCCCTTCGTGGTGGACAACCGCCCGGGCGCCACCGGGGCCATCGGCGCGACCATGGTCAAGCGCGCGCCCGCGGATGGCTACACCTTGCTGGTGGCGTCGATCGGCGTCTACGCCGTGAACCCGTTCCTGCAGAAGAATCTTGGCTACGACCCGGCCAGGGACTTCGACCTGTTGACGGTTGCCGTGCGTGCGCCCAATGTGCTGGTCACCAAGCCCGATTTCCCGGCGAAGAACCTGCAGGAACTGGTTGCGTACATGAAGAAGAATCCTGGCAAGGTCGCATTTGCCAGTTCCGGAGCCGGCTCGTCTGACCACCTGACGGCCGCGTTGTTCTGGCAGAAATCCGGTACCGACGGACTCCATGTTCCCTACAAGGGCGGGGCGCCGGCCATCTCCGACCTGCTCGCCGGACAGGTGGATGTCTCGTTCCAGAACGTGAACGCCGTGCTCCAGCATATTCGCAGCGGCAAGCTGAAGGCGCTGGCGGTCACTGGCGACAAGCGCTCGTCCGTGTTGCCGAACGTGCCAACCATGGCGGAGAGCGGCGTGAAGGACGTCGATGTGTATTCGTGGCAAGGCGTGGCGGCGCCGCGCGGGCTGCCGAAGGACGTCAAGGCCAAGCTGCATGCCGCCCTGGTCGGCGCGCTTAATGAGCCCCAGATGCGGCAGAAACTGGCCGAGAATGGTTTCGAGGTGGTTGCCAACACGCCCGAGCAGTTCGAGCAATTCGAGAAGCAGGAACTCCAGCGCTGGAAGGCCGTGATCGAAGCCGGCAAGATCAGCATCGACTAGGTTCTCCGTATCAGCGCAAGCGTTGCTCTTTGCCCCGCCTGTCTGCGGGGCGTTTTCATTTGCGGAGCGGATTCGGGCGCGGGCGCGCGCAACCTGATAGGCTTGGGCCACGCGCGCTTTGCGCTGCCCCGCCGCTGGCGCCATCCATGATCCGCTTCTGCAAATCGCCGCCCTGCCTGCTGATCGAGACAGAGTCCCGGTGGCTGATTCCGCGTGGGTTCGACGGCTTCGCGCCGGGGCCGCTGATCCTGGTGCGGCCTGGCGTCAGCCATGCGCTGATCGAGCATGAGAAGGTGCACGTGCGGCAGTTCTGGCGCTCGGGGGGGCTGATGGGCGTGTTCTACCTGCTCAGCCCGCGCTGGCGCCTGCGTTTCGAGCTGGAGGCCTATCGCGAGCAGCTCAGGCACTGCGAGCCCGGCGCCGCGCATTATTTCGCGCGGATGCTGGCCCGGCACTATCGGCTGGATATATCGCAGGAGGAGGCGTACCGCTTGTTGATGGAGCCCGGCGAACCGGAGTGACCGTTTGCCGTTTCGCTCAATCGGGATGGCTGCATTCGCAAGCGGAAAATCTGGCGGAAGCGGTGAGATTCGAACTCACGGATGGGTCACCCCATCGGCAGTTTTCAAGACTGCTGCCTTAAACCACTCGGCCACGCTTCCGGTAAGGAAGTGCAGGCATTGTAGCGCGAACAGGGGGAGGTTCCCGCTCGTGCTTCATGCTGCATTGACGCTGGCGCAACGGCCAGCGCCGCGCATTATAGCAAGGGCGGGGACGCTTGGTTGCGCATGTTGTGCAATGTTGTCTTGTCGGTGTCTGTCGGACACGGCGGAACCTTCTTTCAGGCTCGGCGCTCCTATCATGCGTGAGGGCGCGCGCCGGGGTGGCGCGTCCCCCTGTTCCATGCATTTGCAGGCAATCGAAGAGGATAACTGATGAAGGGCAAGATTCTGTTGGGCGTAGCGGCGAGCGCCGCGGTGATCGGGGTGGCGGGCTGCGCGGCGCCGGGCGGCGGCTATGGCGCTCCGCCGCCGCAGGCTGGGTACCAGACGCCGCCCCCGGCGCCGGGCACCAATACCTACCAGGCGCCGGCGGGTTCGGTGTTTCATGGCCGGGTCGAGTCGATCGAGCCGGTGACCACCCAGAAGAATAGTTCGGGCGTGCTCGGCACGGTCATCGGCGGCGTCGCCGGCGGCCTGCTGGGGCACCAGGTCGGCGGGGGTACCGGCAATACCATTGCGACCATCGGCGGCGCGGTAGCAGGTGGCTTGGCGGGCAACCAGATCGAGAAGCGCGCCGGCAGCAGCACCGAGACCGTCTATCGCGTCAATGTGCGATTGGACGATGGCCGTCTGGCCACGGTGACGCAGCGCGATGTCAGCAGCTTGCGCATCGGTTCCCGTGCGCAGGTCGCCAACGACATGGCGATGCCGTATTGACCGGGACGCGGGTGTCGCGTCAAGCATTGCGACAGGAAAACGGCCACCCTCGGGGGGCCGTTTTCCTGTTGCCGCAAGGCGTCTGGCGTCACCCCTTCAGGAACATCTCCTGCAGGTCGTTCAGGAAACGCCGGCCGAGTTCGGTGGGTTTGATGGTGGCGAGATCGGCTTCGAGCAGGCCCTTCTTCTCGGCTGCGGCCAGTTCGCGGCTGATGGTGTGCAGCGGCAGCCCGGTGTGGTCGAAGAACGTGTTGGCAGGCACGCCGTCGGTAAGGCGCAGCGCGTTCAGCATGAACTCGAAGGGCAGGTCGGCCGCGCCGACGTCGTGCTGCTCCTGCACTGCATTGCCGGCCATGGCCTGTGCCATATAGGTGGCCGGATGCTTGTGGCGCATCTGGCGCAGTACCCGGTGCGGGAAGGAGAGCTTGCCGTGCGCGCCGGCCCCGATGCCGAGGTAGTCGCCGAAGCGCCAGTAGTTCAGGTTGTGGCGCGCTTCGCGATGCGGCTTGCCGTAGGCCGAGGTTTCATAGTGCCGGTAGCCGGCCTGGGCTGTGCGCGCTTCGACCAGGTCCTGCATTTCGTAGGCGCTGTCGTCGTCGGGCAGGGCCGGGGGGAATTTGGCGAACAGCGTATTCGGCTCCAGCGTCAGATGGTAGAGCGACAGGTGTGTGGTGTTGAACGACAGCGCCGTTTCCAGGTCCTGCGCGCAATCCGCCAGCGTCTGGCCTGGCAGCGCGTACATCAGGTCGAGATTGACGTTGTCGAAATTGTCCAGCGCGATGCCGATCGCGGCGCGCGCTTCGTCGCCGCCGTGGATGCGGCCAAGCGCGGCGAGATGGCGGTCGTTGAAGCTCTGGATGCCGATTGACAGGCGGTTGATGCCGCTGGCCCGATAGCTGGCGAAACGCTCCGCCTCGAAGGTGCCGGGGTTGGCCTCCATGGTGATCTCGGCGTCGGCGTCGAGCGGCAAGAGCGCGCGAATGTCCGAGAGCAGCCGGTCCATGCCGGCGGCCGACAGCAGGCTGGGCGTGCCGCCGCCGATAAAGACCGTGTGCACGGGGCGGCCCCATACCAGGGGCAGCGATTGCTCCAGGTCGGCGCGCAGGGCATCCAGGTAGGCATCTTCCGGAATGTCATGGCTATCCGCCGCGCCGGGCACCGCATGCGAGTTGAAGTCGCAGTACGGACACTTGCGCACGCACCAGGGTATATGCACATAGAGCGACAGCGGCGGCGAGCCGGGCAGGGAGATCTGGCCCGGCTGCAGCCACAGCGACTTGGTATCGGCAGGGGTGGTGCCGGCCGACGCGACGGGAACGATCGGGATCATGGGCAGCCGGGCGTGATGCCGTCCGTCCGCAGGCGTTCGGTCAGCGCCTTGAGCGCCAGCGCGCGATGGCTGATCGCATTCTTCTCCGCGGGGCTCAGTTCGGCCGCCGTCTTGCCCAACTGGGGCAGCATGAAGTGCGGATCGTAGCCAAAGCCGGCGTTGCCGCGCGGTGCGTCGACCACCTCGCCGGACCATACGCCTTCGGCGATGACGGGGCGCGGATCCTCGGCATGGCGCACCAGCACCAGCACGCAGTAGTAGTAAGCGCGGCGGTTCAGCTTGCCGGCGAGCTGCGAGATGAGGTGCGCATTGTTGGCGGTGTCGGATTTCGGCTTGCCTACCAGTTGCGCGTAACGCGCGGAGTAGACGCCCGGCGCGCCATCCAGCGCGTCGACGCAGATGCCGGAATCGTCGGCCAGCGCGGGCAGGCCGGACAGGCGGCTGGCGTGGCGCGCTTTGGCAAGGGCGTTTTCGACGAACGTGGCGAAGGGTTCCTCGGCTTCGTCGATGCCGAGTTGCCCCTGCGGTATCACCTCGAAGCCGAGTGGCGCCAGCAGCGCGCCAAACTCGCCGAGCTTGCCGGGGTTGTTGGAGGCGAGGACCAGGCGTTGCATGGCGTTCACCGTATCAGGCCAGGCCGAGCGCGCGGCGCTGGTGCGCCACCAGTTCGGCGATGCCCTGCTCGGCAATACGGGTCATCGCATCGAGGTCGGTGCGGCTGAACGGCACGCCTTCGGCCGTGCCTTGCACTTCGACGAAGCCGCCGCTGCCGGTCATCACCACGTTCATGTCGGTGTCGCAGTTGCTGTCTTCGGCATAGTCCAGGTCGAGCACAGCCACACCGTCCACCATGCCTACCGAGACCGCGGCGACGAAATCGCGGATCGGGCTGGTCTTGAGCTGGCCGTCCCGCAGCATGGCGGAAATGGCGTCATGGGCGGCCACGAAGGCGCCGGTGATGGCTGCGGTGCGGGTGCCACCGTCGGCCTGAAGCACGTCGCAGTCCAGGTGGATGGTGTATTCGCCCAGCGCGGACAGGTCGAACACCGAGCGCATGGCGCGGCCGATCAGGCGCTGGATTTCCTGGGTGCGCCCAGTCTGCTTGCCGCGGGCGGCTTCACGGTCGGAGCGCGTATGGGTGGCGCGCGGCAGCATGCCGTACTCGGCGGTGACCCAGCCTTCGCCACTGCCCTTCTTGTGTGGCGGCACCTTGGCCAGCACGCTGGCGGTGCACAGCACCTTGGTATCGCCAAAGGCACTCAGGACAGAGCCTTCGGCGTGGCGGGTGTAGTGTCGGGTCAGGGTGATAGGGCGCAGCGCATCGGCTGCGCGTCCGCTCGGTCGCATGTGTGGGTTTTCTCGGGAATCGGTTCAGGACACGGATTTTAACGCCGCGGGGCTGCGCGTGCCCGTCCGGCTTCGATTCGGCCCTCGGCGAACCGCAAATTCCCGCGCCATTGCGGCGCGGGCGGTACTTCTTTCCGGCATGGGCGGCAGGTTTCGCAGGCCGCCCGGAACGCTTAACGCATGAAGTTGCTCGTCTTGTCGATCGCCGCGCGGATCTCGGCGATGGAGCGTTCGATTTCCTCCTCTGACAGCAGGTCGGTGTCGCCGCCGTTGTTCTCGAGGATGGAGGTGGTGAAGGTGTTGAGCGGCAGGGTCTCGGTGGCGACCGAGTCCTCGTTGGAAAGGTGTGCGTCGAGTTCCCACATCATGGCAATCGCGGTGGTATTGTCGGCGCCGTCGCCCGCATTGTGCAGCGCTTGTTCGATCAGGTCGGGGATGGCGTGCACCACCGACAGGTGGGTCACTTTGTCAACCAGGAGCTGTTCTTCGATGCTGCCCCAGAGCCCGTCCGAGCATAGCAGCGCGACGTCGCCGGGCTCCAGCCGCAGCGGGCCGCCGATGTCGATCAGCGGCAGGTTGGGGGAGCCGAGGCAGTTGTACAGCTTGTTGCGCTCGGGGTGGTTTGCCACCTGCATCGGCAGCACGCGTTCCTGCTGCAGCAGGTTTTCGATCTTGGAGTGGTCGCGCGTGCGGGTCAGGAGGGCGCCCTTGCGCACCAGGTACAGCCGCGAGTCGCCGGCGTGGGCCCAGTGGATCTGGCCATTCTGGACCAGGCAGCAGACCACGGTCGTGCGGGGGACATCGGCCAGCCGGTTGGCTTCGGCATAGCGGTGGATTTCCCGGTGAGCCAGCATGATGGTGTCCTGCAGGAAATCGGCAGGATTGCGGATCGAGGGCCGGGCCTGGGCCTGGAACTGGCGCGCCAGGGTCTGCAAGGCTTGCTGCGCGGCGACTTCGCCTAAAGCGTGGCCGCCCAGGCCATCGGCCAGGACCATCAACAGGGCATCCCGCGTGAAGCAATAGCCCATGCGGTCCTGGTTGATGCGGCGGCCGCCTTTTCTGCTTTCCTGGTAGACGGAGAATCGCATGGTGGCTGTAGGGAAATCAGTTTTCGGGAGACGGCGGCGCCGCTTTTGTGCCCGATTGGCGCTGGGTGCGGCAGGGCAGCGGGGCGACGGCTCCCATGATGGTAGGGGATGGCGGAGCAGGCCGGAGCGCGGAGCACGCGCCAGGCGCGGATAGATGTTTTTTGTGCATCATTCGCCGCCTGTGCCGGCCTCTTTGGCATGGATGCCCGCGGCGGGTTCTTCGCGCTTGCGCAGCAGGGTGAGGAACCGGCTGGCAAGGGGGCGCTCGGCGGCCGCGGAGGTGGCCGGTGCGGCCGCCTGTTCGCCCAGCGCATTGGTCTGTTCGCGCAACTCCTTCTGCAGCCGGAACACGCTCTGCGGCCGTTCGGACGGCGTCAGGCGCAGGCACCATTCGACCAGGTCCACCAGGCCATTGGTGTAGCTGGTGCGCAGCCGGTTGATGGAGTCCGCCATGCGATCGTCTTTTTCGCGCTGGTTCGCCTCCTGCGGCGGCATGCCGGCCATGCAGGCATAGAGCGTGGCCCCGAGGCTGTAGATGTCGGTCCACGGCCCCAGTTCGGAGTGCTTGCCGTAGAGTTCGGGCGCGGCAAAGCCTGGCGTGTACATGGGCTGGAAACGCGACGCTTCCATCGTCAGGATCTGGCGCGCAGCGCCGAAATCCAGCAGGATGGGCGACTCGTCCTCGCGCAGATAGATGTTGCCAGGCTTGATATCGAGGTGCAGCAGCTTGTGGATATGCACTTCGCGCAGGCCGCTCATGAGGTCGTGGAAGACCTTGCGGATGAAGTGTTCGCGCAATACCTTGGCGCGGCCTTGCTGGCGGGCGTGCAGGATGTGTTCCTGCAGCGTCTTGCCCAGCTCGTAGTTCATCACCATGTAGACGGTGGAATTCTCGCGGAAGAAATTCACCACGCGCACCACACTGGGATGGGAAATGCGGGCCAGCGAGCGGCCTTCCTCGAAGAAATACTTGAGCCCCAGGCGGAATGAAGCGGCGCTTTCCTCCGGCACCACGGGGATCAGTTCGCCGGGTTTGCGGCGAGCCAGGGACGACGGGAGGTACTCCTTGATCGCAACGGGAGAGCCGGTCTCGTCGGTGGCAAGGTAGACGAAACTGAACCCCCCGCTGGCCAACTTCTTTACAATACGGTAGTTGGACAGCAGCGTGCCGATGGGCAGCGGTGCGCTCTTCGGAGGTGATGCGCCCTTGGACTCTGTCATAGGATTCGGGACCTTGATTGCCTCCGGATTGTCCTGACTAATCGGTGACTTGTAAAGAACACAATAGCGGCCATTTTTGGCTCTCTTTTCGGCGTTCGGCCGGCGCGGATGCAGGGCTGCCAGCGCCCCGCGCCGTCTGAACGCATGCGGCCGGATGGCCATTTCGCGAGACTACTCAATGATTCACAGCATGACCGGCTACGGCCTGGCGACCCGCCAGGCGCCGCTGACCGACGCGCATGGCGTGCCCACCGGCAGGACGGCTTCCGTCTCGGTGGAGTTCCGCACCGTCAACTCGCGCTTCCTCGACCTGTTTTTCCGGGCTCCCGAAGAGTGCCGCGCCTTCGAGCCGGCCCTGCGGGAAATGCTCATGGCGAAGCTGTCGCGCGGCAAGCTGGAGTGCCGCATCAACCTGCAGCGCGCAGATGCCGGTGCCGGCGGCACCACGCTGGCGCTCAACGACGCCCTGCTGGCGCAGATCCGCTCGATCGAAACCACCGTGGCCGCCACCTTTTCCGAGGCTGGCTCGCTGCGCATGGGCGAGATCCTGCGCTGGCCGGGTGTGCTGGTCGAGCCCGAACTGTCGCAGGACGCGTTGCGCGAGGCGGTGACGGGTGCGGCCAAGGAAGCGCTGGCCCAGTTGCTCGAAGCGCGCCGCCGCGAAGGCGATGCGCTCAAGGCCACGCTGGACGAACGGATCGAGGCCATGCTGGCCATCGTCGAGCGCCTGACGCCGACGATCCCGCAACTGATCGCCTGCCAGCAGGAAAAGCTGACTGAGCGCCTGCAGGAGGCGTTCAACCTGGTGGCATCGAACGGCATGCCATCGATGAGCCGCGATGAAATCGGCGAGCGCATCCGCCAGGAAGCCACGGTCTACGGCATCCGTATCGACATCGCCGAAGAGCTGTCGCGCCTGCAGGCGCACCTGAACGAAACCCGCCATATCCTCAAGAAGGGCGGACAGGTCGGCAAGCGGCTCGATTTCATGATGCAGGAGCTCAATCGCGAAGCCAACACGCTGGGCTCCAAGGCCGCAGCCAAGGAGCTGGCCGATGCCGCCATGGAACTCAAGCTGCTGATCGAGCAGATGCGAGAACAGATTCAGAACCTAGAATAATCATCATGAGTGAAACGTCGTCCCACGTCGCAATCGATACCGCCTATCCCGGCAACCTGTTCATGGTGGTGGCGCCCTCCGGCGCCGGCAAGTCCACGCTGGTCAACGCGCTACTGGCGCAGGACCAGGCCATCCGCCTGTCTATCTCGCACACCACGCGCGCGCCGCGGCCGGGCGAGCAGGATGGCCGCGAATACCACTTCACCACGGTGGACGCCTTCCGCGCCGCGCGCGATCGCGGCGAATTTCTCGAGTGGGCCGAGGTGCACGGCAATTACTACGCCACTTCCCGGGTCTGGATCGAGCAGCAGATGGCCCAGGGCAACGATGTGCTGCTGGAAATCGACTGGCAGGGCGCGCAGCAGGTGCACCAGCGCTTTTCCAACGCCATGGAGATCTTCATCCTGCCGCCGTCGCTGCAAGCGCTGGAAGATCGCCTGAACAAGCGCGGCCAGGACGAGCCCAACGTGATCACGCGCCGCCTGCTGGCGGCCGGCAGCGAAATGGCCCACGCTTCCGAGTCGGACTATGTCATCATCAACGAGGTTTTCGAGCAGGCGCTCGAACAACTGCGCAGCGTGATACGTGCTACCCGTCTGCGTTTTTCGTCGCAAAAGGCGCGTCACGCCGACCTCTTCATCGAGCTCGGTATTCACTGATCCGGAGCGCGGCGGGAACGTTTCTTGCCGCGTGCTGTAAAATAGCCGGCATCGCATAAGGTTTTGTCCCGAGGTGGATTTGATATGGCGCGTATTACCGTCGAAGATTGTCTGAAACACATCCCGAATCGTTTCGAGCTCGCGCTCGCGGCGACCTACCGGGCCCGTCAGCTGGTGCAGGGCCACACCCCCAAGGTCGAGGCCAAGGACAAGCCCACCGTGGTGGCGCTGCGCGAGATCGCTTCGGGCCAGGTCGGCATCGAGATGCTCAAGAAGGTACCGACCTGATTTTCGGGCGGCGGTGGCCAGTCCTCGCAACGCGTACCTTTGCATTGAGACTCTGCTAACGTACCGGTTCGCGTACTTGCTTAACCAGCCAGATTTCGGAAAGCCGCCCACATGTCTTCCTCCCAGCCTTCCTCTCCTGTCGCGACGGCCAGCCCCACGGCGACGCCGGCGCGCCCGCGCGGAGAAGCGCCTGGTGACGGGGGGGGCGAAGCAGTGCCTCCCGTTCAGCGCAAGCGCGCCGGGCCCGGTCAGTCGACCGTGACGGCGCGTACGGGCGCTCCCAATCTTCCCGATCCGCTCGGCAACGATGTTGTCGGGGAACGTGCCGTCGCGCCCGCGATGGGCGCGGGCAAAAGCAGGGCCGTGCAGGCCGCCGCCGAAAGTGAGCTGAGCGGAGCCCCGGTGGCAGCCGGCCCGGGCGACGCGCTGTTTATCGACGCCGTGCTGGCGCAGTCCTACCGTCACTTCTTCGGGCCGACCTCGCAGCCGGCGGTGCCGCCGCGCCAGCAGGTGATCTCGATCACCAGGCTGATGGAAAAGCTGGCCTACCTCAAGCCGGCCGACCAGGCGCACGTGCGCGAGGCCTTCCAGTTCTCGGACGAGGCCCACCTCGGTCAGTACCGCCAGAGCGGCGAGCCTTACATCACGCATCCGGTAGCGGTGGCGGAACTGTGCGCCGACTGGAAGCTCGATGTGCAATCCATCATGGCGGCGCTGCTGCACGACGTGATGGAAGACCAGGGCATCACCAAGAGCGAGCTGGCGGAAAAATTCGGTCCCAAGGTGTCGGAGCTGGTCGATGGCCTGACCAAGCTGGACAAGCTCGAATTCCAGAGCCGCGAGCAGGCGCAGGCAGAGAGTTTCCGCAAGATGCTGCTGGCGATGGCGCGCGACGTGCGGGTGATCCTGGTCAAGCTGGCCGACCGCACCCACAACATGCGCACGCTCGATTTCGTGCCGCCGGAAAAGCGGCGCCGGATCGCGCTCGAAACGATGGAGATCTACGCGCCGATCGCCCATCGGCTCGGTCTCAACACCACCTACCGCGAACTGCAGGAGCTGTCCTTCAAGGTCGGCTCGCCGTTCCGCTACGCCACGCTGGAAAAAGCGGTCAAGGCCGCCCGGGGCAACCGGCGAGAGGTGGTCAGGCGCATCCTCGAGACCGCGCAGAAGGCGCTGGGGGATGCCGGCATCGTGGCCGAGCTGTCGGGGCGTGAGAAGACGCTCTACAGCATCTACCGCAAGATGCACGACAAGCAGCTGTCGTTCTCGCAGGTGCTCGACGTATACGGGTTCCGCGTCGTGGTGGAAACCCAGATGCACTGCTATATGGCGATGGGTGCGCTGCACGGGCTGTACAAGCCCATGCCCGGCAAGTTCAAGGACTACATCGCCATTCCGAAGATCAACGGCTACCAGTCCCTGCACACCACGCTGGTGGGCCCGTTCGGCACGCCGGTGGAATTCCAGATCCGCACCCGCGACATGCACCAGATCGCGGAAGCCGGCGTGGCCGCGCACTGGATGTACAAGCACCAGGCCGACCAGGCCAACGATATCCAGCAGCAGGCCCACCAGTGGCTGCAGTCGCTGCTCGATATCCAGAGCCAGACCGGCGATTCGCAGGAATTCCTCGAGCACGTCAAGATCGACCTGTTCCCGGACGCGGTCTATGTGTTCACGCCCAAGGGGCATATCCGCGCGCTGCCGCGCGGCGCCACCGCACTCGATTTCGCGTATGCCGTGCACAGCGATCTCGGCAACCAGTGCGTGGCGGTCAAGATCAACAACGAGCTGCTGCCGCTGCGCACCGAGCTCAAGAGCGGCGACATCGTCGAGGTGGTGACGGCGCCGTACTCCAAGCCGAATCCGGCCTGGCTGGCCTTTGTGCGCACCGGCAAGGCGCGCGCGGCCATCCGCCACTATCTCAAGACCACGCGGCTCGACGAAGCCATCCAGCTTGGCGAACGCCTGCTGGAGCAGTCGGCGCGCCAGCTCGGGATCGAGCTGAAGGCACTGCCGCAGTCGGTGTGGGATCGCATGGTGCAGTGGACCGGCAACAAGCACAAGGAAGACATCTTCGCCGACCTGGCACTGGGGCGGCGCGTGCCCGCCGTGGTGGCCAAGCGCATGGAGATCCTGCTGCAAGAGTTGTCCGGCGACGTCGACAGCGCGCTGCTGGCGGCCGTGCAGACCTTCGCCGGCGAAGAAGCGCCAGCGGTGCCGATCACCGGCGACGAAGGCATGTCGATCATCTTCTCGGCATGCTGCCGCCCGATTCCCGGCGATTCCATCGTCGGCTACCTGGGCAAGGGCGAGGGCTTGCAGATCCACGTGCAGGACTGCAAGGTGGCCAAGCGCCTGCACAGCAAGGATCCTGAGCACTGGATCGACGTGATGTGGGCGCGCAAGACCACGCGCGCCTTCGATGTGTCGATCAAGGTGATGGTGCGCAACGTCAAGGGTATCGTCGCCCGCGTCGCGGCCGACCTGACCTCCGCCGACGCCAACGTCGCGCACGTGTCGATGGAGCAGCAGGAGGGGGGCCAGCAGGAGGCCACCTACATGCAGTTCATCATCCAGGTGCAGAACCGCCTGCATCTCGCCAATGTGATGCGGGCGCTCAGGCGCAACCCCGACGTCATCCGCATCTTCCGCGACCGCAACGACGGCTGACCGTCGGCCGGCGCGTCCGGCTCAGTGCTCTCCCGTTTGCGCGGCGGTGCTCTGCTCCGCCTGCTTTTCGGGATAGCGAACCTCCAGGATATCGATCTGCTCGACTCCGGCCGGCGTGCGCAGCGGCACGGTATCGCCTTCGCGCGCCTTGAGCAGCGCGCGTGCGATCGGCGAAATCCAGCTCACATGGTTGCTGTCCAGGTCGACCTCGTCGGTGCCGACGATCGTGACAGTGGTTTCCTCGCCAGCCTGGCTGGCGTAGGTGACGGTGGCGCCGAAAAAGATCTGGTCGTTGTCGCCCTGCAGGGAAGGGTCCACCACCTCGGCTTTTTCCAGGCGCTTGGTCAGGAAGCGGATGCGTCGATCGATCTCGCGCAGGCGCTTCTTGCCGTAGTGATAGTCGCCGTTCTCGGAGCGGTCGCCGTTGGACGCCGCCCACGAAACGATCTGGACCACCTCCGGGCGCGCCACGTCGATCAGATGCATCAGTTCATCGCGCAAGCGTTGGTAGCCTTGGGCGGAGATATAGTTCTTGGTGCCAGGCGGCAGCGGCGTGGCGCCTTCGGGAAGGTCGTCATCCTCGTCGCCGGAAGACTCTTTGACAAATGCCTTGTTCATGGTTGGAATCACATCTGCGGGGCTGTCATTATAGGAAGTAGGAAGGCGCGCGCGGCCAGAAGAAAAAGCAAAAAAATGTGCGTAGGGGGTTCACAAACGCTGAAAGTTCGCTATAATCTCTTTTCTCGAGTGCGGCTGTAGCTCAGTTGGATAGAGTACTTGGCTACGAACCAAGGGGTCGTGGGTTCGAATCCTGCCAGCCGCACCACCGATTAAAAGGGCTTCCAGAAATGGAAGCCCTTTTTCATTTCGGATCCCGTTCATTCTACGGCGTTCTGTCCGTGCCCACGACGCGTGTGCATGACGGGCGCGCGAGCGATTGAGATTCCTCTCATCGTGCGCAGCTCTTCCCGCCGCTAGTCTTTGTTCCGGCGCGCATCACATGCGCTTCTGTAGCCGGATCGCTCTCGTGCTGGTTGTTCCCGATCTGCCATGCCGAGCGATCGCACTCTCCCTTGGGGAATCCTGCGATGCGACCTCTGCCATGGTTTGTCTCCGCTGTGCTGCTCGCACTGCTGGCCGATGCGGCGCGCCGCCGGCGCTTGCCGCCGGTATCGTTGCCGCCTGATGCGCGCGGCGAGCTGGACCTGCGCGGCGGCACTTGCGCCGTGGTGCTCGATGGTAGCGCAATGCCCACCTCCGGTGGCCGCGAGCGCTGCCTGCTGGTGAGTCTTTTGCATGACGAGCGCTTCACCTTGAATGCCCGCACACTGGCCACCGGCGCCGATCCGCGCACGCAGGCGGACTTGCTGGCGAACGCCTGGCATATCCATACGGCCGGCGAAGCGCGAGGCACGCTGGCGTGGTTGCTGGAGGAGGGGCATCGCGCACTGTACCCGCAGGTTTGCCGGATCCTGTTTGCGGTGCCGCGTGCGGCCCGCGAGCGCGAGATCGTGCTGCTCGATGAATTGTTTGATCCGGTGCGCCTCGCGCTCTGCGTTGACAACCTCGAGCGCGCCATGCCGGATCTCAGGGCGGGCCGCGTGGTTGGTTCGCGGGTCGATCTCGCGCGTGGCGTGCTGGCCTGGGACATGAGCCGCGCGATCCATGTCGCGCGGGCGGCCTACGATTGCGGCATGCAGACCGAGGCGCAGGCCTGGGCGGTGATCGAGCGCGCGGCGTCCCAGGTCTTCACGCAACTCGAGTCCTGGGAGGAGGTTGCGGTGAGCTATCTGCTGGGCCGCGCGATGTGGGGCGGACCCGGCGCCGGCCTCTTGCGGCAGTTGTCGTTCGCTCGCCTTTGTCTTGATGACTCGGCCAGTCCCTGGCGCGCTGCGCCTTATCGTGCTGCGGCCTGTGGCGCGTAGGCGCGTGCCGTCTTGCGAGCCGCGTGCCGGCGGGCTAGGCTGGTTCAGGTGCGCGCATGACTCATCGAGTCGTGCTTGCCGTGGACAACCCAGGAGATCTCATGAGCAACGCGGACTGGCGGGTGGAGGCTTATCGGGGCATGGACGTCTATGTCCTGGTTTCATCGCCGCGGGCGGGTGGCGTCGCGGCGCTGGGCGAAGTTGCTCAGTGGGGATACGAAGTCAGGGTCTGCCAGGAGGGTGCGGACCCGTCCGACGCCGGCGATACGGAGCGCTTGTCGAGCGGTGCCACGCATTTTGCTACCCGGCATGCTGCCGAAGTGGCGGCCTTTGGCGCGGCCTACCAGCTCGTCGACAAGCTGGTGGGGCCCAGGGGGGATTAGCCGCCCGTCCGTTTGTCGCGGGCTTGCCGCGGGCGGAAATACGGCTCGCGGCGCTCCGTCGTGGGTGGGGGGTGCGTACGGCACATGCTGCGTGCCGCCCTCCGGGATGCCCTCGGGTAGCTATTGCGAAATGCACAACATCGCATATCATGCCGTGATATGCATTCTTCATTCATCTTTGATCGCGATCACGGCGACGATTGTCCTCCCGGCCTACCCTGATGCTGAAGCGCGCAGCCTGTCAGGCGCGCAAGCAGCAAGGGGGTACATCATGTTGGAGTTCAATGGCTACAAGATCGTTTACGAGGTCCTGTCCCTGCCCAGGGGTAAATGGGCAATCATTGTCGAGGTCATTCGCAAGAAGGATGGCGAGATCATTGAGAAGCGCCACAACCCGTTTCCGCACCAGTCCTTCGAAACCAAGCTCGAAGCGCTGGACCAGGTCAACCGGTACCTGAAGAGCACGCTGGAGTCCGAGGGTGAGGGGCCGCGTGCGGCGCGGCGCGCCTGATGGGAGCGCATGGGCCTGCGATCCGGGTTGCGGTGTACCTGCGCTGCGGCGCAGGCCATCCAACGCGGAGAGGGTGGGCTACAGTGCTACAGTGCCTGGAAGCGTTTTTTTCACGATGACGTCACAAAGCGATTGCAATGCGCGGCGCGATCCACCATAATCCGGCCTCTCGGACGCGGGGTGGAGCAGTTGGCAGCTCGTCGGGCTCATAACCCGAAGGTCGCAGGTTCAAGTCCTGCCCCCGCAACCAAAGACCTTTTTCCGGTCTTGCCTCCCGGCCGTCCTGGCCAAGTTCTGCAAACTCCTACGATCGAAATCCGCATTGCCCGGGGCTATTTGCGCCGAACCGCGCTGGTCGCACCATCGCACTGCAGACGCAGTTCGCCAATGCGCTCTCAATGCCGCCCACGACCACCTCCGCTCCGGCCGCTGCCGCGTTGCCCGGAGGTTCCCCAGCCGCCATGTCCTCCCCAGCGGCCATGGGCACCCCAGCCGCCGTGGTAATAGGGTCGTCCCATGCCGGAACGATAGGGATAGCCATACGGATAGCCGCCGTAGTATCGCCAGCCTCCGCGGTAGACCGGGCCTCGATAGCCGTAGCCGTAATAGAAGGAGGCGCCGTAGGACCCGCCATAGAGCGGCAGCGGATAGCCGTAGTTGTAGCCGTATCCATAGCCGTACGCGCCAGCCGGATAGACCACGCCGCCATCATAGAACCCATAGGGATCGTAAGGGTTGTAGGAAGCGTAGCCGGCGTCATAGGGGTAGCCCACGCATGCGCCAACCGACAGCAGTGATACTGCGAACAGCAGGCGAAGCATGGCGCGGGGCATGATGCGTTGAGTCCGGCAATGGATCGCATCCGGCGGTTGCCGGACGATACCAATTAGAGATCGTGATCCGCCGGGAGGTTCATTGCCCCGCGAGCGCGCACGCGGGCCGCCCCCGCTTGAATCTCAGGCTGGCATCCGGGCCAGCTCGGCGGCGCGTGCAAAGGTGTCGCGCACCTGTGGCTGACCCTCGCGGGCCGCGGACTCGGCGCGCGCGGTCAGCCGCTCGATCAGCACACTCAGGTTATTGCCCGCGGGCGTGGTCTTGCTGGCGCCGCACTGGTCGACGGCCTCGCGCACGATCTGGCTGAGTTCCTGGCCGACATCGGCACCATCGAAGGCACTGATCGACAGGGCGGAAATCTGCTCAAGGTAAAGGTTGACCAACGCTTCGTCATGTACCGGTTCGGGCATTTCCGTCTCCTGGGCAGAGTGGCTGGATGCATTTCATTGTAGTGGGCGGCATGCGCGGCGGCTGTCGGCACCCGGCTGAGCGCATCGGTTTCGTGCACGCCGGTTGACTTGCGTCAGGTCAATCCATCGGGAAATGGTAATGA
This sequence comes from Cupriavidus sp. SK-3, assembly GCF_000611145.1. Classification (NCBI taxonomy): domain Bacteria; kingdom Pseudomonadati; phylum Pseudomonadota; class Betaproteobacteria; order Burkholderiales; family Burkholderiaceae; genus Cupriavidus; species Cupriavidus sp. SK-3. The sequence continues at coordinate 67,972 of NZ_JFJV02000018.1, forward strand.
TTCCTATTTGTGTGACGAGTGGCTTTCTCTTACAATCGGCGCTCCCCGGGGCGCCATCAGGCTGCTGGCTCAACTGGCCTGCAGGTGCCGCCCGCTAACCGCCTTGCCGAGGTAATCGAAATCATGATGCTGCAAATCCCCGATGTGCTGACACAGGCTCAGGTAGCCCAATGCCGCGCGTGGATGGACGCGGCGGAATGGACTGACGGCAACGCCACTTCCGGCCATCAATCGGCGCTGGCGAAGCGCAACCTGCAATTGCCGGAAGGCTCGCCTGTGGCGCGCCAGGTCGGCGACCTGATCCAGGATGCGCTGGGGGCCAACCCGCTGTTCATTTCGGCCGCGCTGCCGCTCAAGGTCTACCCGCCCTTGTTTAATCGCTACGAGGGTGGGCACGCATTCGATAATCACATCGACAACGCCATCCGCCACCTGCGCGGCACCAGCTTCCGCATTCGCAGCGACCTGTCGGCCACGCTGTTCCTGACGGCGCCGGAGGAATACGACGGCGGTGAACTGGTGGTGGAGGACACCTACGGCCAACAGCGCGTAAAGCTGCCGGCGGGACATATGGTGCTGTATCCCGCCACCAGCCTGCATCACGTCAGCCCGGTCACGCGCGGCGCGCGCGTGTCGTCATTTTTCTGGATTCAGAGCATGGTGCGCGACGAAGGCCAGCGTTCGGTCCTGTTTGATCTCGATACGCAGATCCAGCGGGTAGGCCAGGCGCTTGGGCAAAAAGAGCCGGCCGTGGTGGGGCTTACCGGTGTCTATCACAACCTGCTGCGGCGCTGGGCCGACGCCTGAGGGCGGCGTAGCGATCCGCTGCGAGACGGGATCAGGCGGTTGCCGCAATAGCGGCTGGCAGTGAGGGGAACGGGAGGGAGATGGGGGAAGCGAGGCGTCATGAACCGCTGGGGCCGGCGCCTCTCGTCACCGGCCTCGATCGGCCGGCGCGTGATGGTGCAATGAGGTTGCAACGCGTCTAATGACGATCGCGATCCCAGTGTTGCCGGGGCAAGGGAACGGCGACGCGTCGTCGCGCGGGTTTGAGCGCGCGCTGCATGGGCCAGAAAACGTACGTGGTATGCGGGTCCATCGGCTTGCCGAAATAGGACACCCACACCTGCACGCCCTGTTCGGTTTCGGCAACGATTGCGGCCACTGCGCGGGCCGCGACTGCGGGAGATTTGAGCAAGGTGGCCAGCGCTTCCACGCCTTGGACCACGTGGTGCTTGACACCACCGAACCATGCGTACTGACGCATGGCCGACAACAAACGCTTGGTCATGAACGCTACTGTTTAGTTAGTGATGGGAATGAGACCGGAGCTTACACGCTTTGTTCAGTCTTAAATGATGCGTCCTATCTATCGATTACCCTGAGTCATCGGCTCTGGCAACCTGGATCTGGCAACCGCGCGCGGCGTATCGTATCTGTTGTTGTTCGCTTGAGGTCGATCGTCCGCCGCATTGACAACGCGATGGACGAGGGTTAGCGTCATCGTCAGGAACATCCGATCCGCTGGGAGCTTGCCGATGACCGAAGACATGCTCATGCAACTGATGGTCGAAGTCGAGAAGGAGGACCCGATCGACTATGCCGACCTGCCCTTCGACGATGCGACGTTGCGCGCGTTGGTATGCCATCTGGTAGCGCAGCGTTCCAGCGCGATGGAATCGGCGGGCATGCCGGTGGATGCGCTGCTGGCCACCATGTGGGCCTCCACCGCCAAGCTGGTGCTGGAGAATATGGTGCTCAACGCGCGGTTGCTGACGCTGCAGGGCTTGCCGGATGACGCCAATGCGCTGATCGAGCGCATCGCCCGGCAATCGCGTGGCACGCCTTGAACCGGACCGGCCGGTTTCCCATCCGTCTCATGTGATGAATTGGTGTGTGGCGCATCAATCTCATTGAGCGCGGCGCCCGCCATTTCGATAAACTACGGGTTTTCGCCCCCCGACACCGTCCTGTTGCCGCGTATGCAACTGCGCGGTGCTGTTGACATGGAATGGAGGATTTCGGGTGATCAAGTGGATAATCGTCGCGACGTACCTGGGAGCGATCCTGTACGTGCATTTTCGCGGCAAGGTGAGGCTGCGCATCTGGCGCCAGTTGCTGGATCATTCGGCGCTGGTGGCGCCGGTCAACTGCTTCATGTATGTTTTTTCGGGCGTGCCGCGCACGCCCTACATCCCCGTCGAGCGCTTTCCGGAACTCGAGAAGATCCGTGCCGCCTGGCCGGAGATCCGCGATGAGGGCCTGGCCCTGGCCGCCATGCGCAAGATCAAGGCCGCCGACAAGAACGATGACGCGGGTTTCAACTCGTTTTTCAAATACGGCTGGAAGCGTTTCTACCTGAAGTGGTATGAAGCCCGCCATCCTTCGGCCGAGGTTCTGTGCCCGCGCACTGTCGAGCTGCTGCGCGGCCTGCCGAGCGTGAAGGCGGCGATGTTTGCCGAACTGCCCCCCGGCGGCAAGCTGAACCCGCACCGCGACCCGTTCGCGGGTTCGCTGCGTTACCACCTGGGTCTGGCCACGCCTAACGACGACCGCTGCTTTATCGAGGTCGATGGCGAGCGCCATAGCTGGCGCGACGGGGAAGGCGTGGTGTTCGACGAGACCTACCTGCACTGGGCGGAGAACAAGAGCGACAGCAACCGGCTGATCCTGTTCTGCGATATCGAGCGTCCGATGCGCTTCGGCTGGGCCGGCAAGGTCAACCGCTGGCTGGGCCGCAAGGTCATGACCGCGGCGAGCTCGCCCAACGAGGAATCCGACCAGACCGGCGTGATCAATCGCCTGTTCCGTGTTGTCTGGCTGGGCGGGCAGTATCGCCGCCGCTTCAAGGCATGGAGCCGGCCGGCGTACTACGTGGTGAAGTTCGGCCTGATCGCCGCGGGCGTGGCGTTGATCGTGTACCTGTAACGCGAGCTTCAAACGCAGTGCGGTCCCTGGCGGACCGCGGCGCGCAAAAACAGAAAGGGCCGGCTGATGCCGGCCCTTTCTGTTTGCGGTGCGCTATCGGCGGCGGCGTTCGCGCTCGTCGTCGAGCGCTTCGTAATGGGCGCGCTTGGCCTGGTACATGCGCGAGTCGGCCAGCTTGACGGTGTCGCTCAGGCGATCGCCGGCACTGCAGCTTGCCGTGCCGATCGACAGGCTTAGCGCGGTGCCCGGATAGAACTGGTTGTTGAGCTCGACCACCTGATGGATCTGCTCGACCACCGTGACCGCGCCGCGTTCGTCGCGCGCCGGCAGCAATATCATGAATTCATCGCCTCCCACCCGGGCCACGCAAGCCTGCTCGCCAACGGCCTTCTTCAGCGCCTCGCCGGTACGGCGCAGCAAGGCATCTCCGTCGCCGTGGCCGAGCTGGTCGTTGACCTGCTTCAGCCCGTTGAGGTCCACCGCGATCACGCTGACCGGCCACGGGCCCTTACGGCCCAGCCGCGCGAGTTCGTCCTCGTAGTACGCGCGGTTGTAGAGCTTGGTCAGCACGTCGTGCTTGCCCAGGAACTCGACATAGGCCTCAGCCTTCTTGCGCGCGGTGATATCGGTCAGGGAGACCAGCACCTGGTCCCAGTCCGCCTCGTGGCCGGGAAAGACCGACCACTGCATGAACACATCCACCGGCCGGCCATCCAGCGCGTAGTTGATCACCTCGCGCTGCTGCCAGAGTTTTTCGTTCCAGAGGTCGATCAGTTGCTCGGCGAACTGGATGCGCATATTGTCGCGGAACACATCGCCCAGGCGCGACAGCAGTTCCCGCTTGGACGACGCGCTGAACATCAGCAGGGTTTGCTGGTTGACGTCGAGTACGCGGATCTCCTGCATGCAGCGCGAAATAAAATCCGGGTGCACGTTGAGGAAAGTGCGGAAATCCGTGATGCCCGCGCCGCGCACTTCGTCCAGCAGCAGCTTGACCGCGCTGAAATCCTCGACCCATAGCGAGACCGGCGAATGCTCGAACAAGCCCATCGCGTATTGCTCGCTGCGGCGCAGCTCGTGCTCGGTGGCGACGCGCGCGGTGATGTCCTCGATCGACAGCAGCACGCGTTCCCAGGTCGCCTCGTGGCCGGGCATGACCGTTGCCTCCAGCCGGATGTCCAGCCGCTTGCCTTCCAGCGTGTAGTTGACGGTTTGGCTGGAAAAACGCAACCCGCCGTCCCAGAGCTGGGCGAGCTCCTCGACGTGCTGGTCGAACATATCGTCGCGAAAGACGGTATCCAGATTGCTGACGAGATCGGAAAGGTCCGAGGCGCGAAAGAGGTCGAGTGTGCGCTGATTCACATCCAGCACCCGGATCCGTGCCGAACAACGGGCGACTTCCTGCGGATGGGTGCGCAGGTAGCTGCGCAGGTCGCTGACGCCCTGCGCGCGCAGGATCTGGAAGTACTCGCGCACCGCGCTGAAGTCTTCAAGCCACAGCGAGACCGGCGCGAGCTGGAACATGGTTTTGTATTCGGCGTCGATACGCGACGTCGCAGTCGTGGCTACCAATCTCTATTCTCCCTTTCCCGATAAGCGCGCCAGCCGGGCCGGAGCGCAGGCGGCACGGCTGATCGGGTCATCCGGATTCTGCCGGGAAGGCTGCCGCCATGCTCGCTACGGGCGATAGCATATGGCAGCAGAGGAAGAAATGGGTGGTGTGTGGTGTAAAAACACGCCTGGCGGGTTGCCGCAGGCGCTGGCCCGCCGCTCAGGCAGGGCGAGAAAGCTCGGCAATACGCGCGGGCGCGTGCCCGTGCGGCGATTTTTCTTGCTCGGCAATCAGTTGCAGCGTGGCCGCCTGCAGCAGCGAGCCGGCGGTCAGGTGGGCGGCCAGCGTGCGCAGCTCGTTGAGCTTGCCGCCGGCTGCGGTTTGGGCGTAAGTCATGTCGGTGACTGTCTGGACAGGAACATGGCCGATGGTATCGGCAAGCAAGGTATGTCCGCTTTGTCCTTGATCATGCTTCGTGTGTCCGGTGCCGTCCTTGGCGTCATGGCCAGCCTTGGTCTCGCGGATGTCCGCGCGCGGGGCCGGGCGATGCGCCTGGTCGGCGCGGCGAGCCGTGCAAAGGCGCAAGGCGGAACCCACGGTCTCGACGGCAAGGGGGAGGGAGGGGTGAGGCATGCAGTTCTCCTTGTGAGCGTGGACTGCCGGTTTCGGCAATGTCCGCAAGGATGCCGGCAGCCCCCCGAGGGTGCCTAGGGGGCTGCGATGAACGGCGCGATGGGAGGCGTGAATGGAGGCGCCGGGCGACGGATGCTGCGCTCCAGGCCGCTTTGCCCGGCGCCGGCCGTGGCTAGCGGCCCTCAGCCGCCGCGCCTGGCTCCCGCGCCGCCCTGTGGCCCTGGCTTGTCGGCCACGCGCGCTACCACGCCAGCAAGCGTGCGCAGCGCGCGCTCGATGGCAGGCGAGTACGGCGTGCCGCAATTGAGCCGCAGGAAATGGTCGAAGCGGTTGGAGTTGGAGAACATCACGCCGGGGACCACGCGGATGCCGGCCTCCATGGCCTGGTCGAACACCGTCTCGGACGATACCGATCCCGGCAACTCCACCCACAGGTGCAGGCCGCCGTTCGGGTTGGAGGCGCGCGTGCCCGCGGGGAACTCGGCGGCAATCGCTTGCGCCACCTGCCCGCGCTGGCTTCGCAGTTGCTCGCGCAGGCGCCGCAGGTGACGCTCGAAGGCGCCTGATCCCATGTACTCGGCGGCCGCGATCTGCGCCAGCAGTTCGTTGGGCCGCGACTGGCTGTACTTGAGCATCTCCACGCGCGCCTGCCATTTGCCCGCGGCAATCCAGCCCAGCCGCATGCCAGGGGCCAGGATCTTGTGCAACGAGGCGCAATGGATCACGCCGCCGCCGCGGTCCCAGGCCTTGAGCGCGGCTAGTGGCGCGTCGCTGTCCGCCAGCGCGGAGAAGCAGTCGTCCTCGATCAGCGCGATGGCGCGCTGCTCGCACCATGCCACCAGTTGCGCCTTGTTGGCGTCCGGCATGATGCTGCCCAGCGGATTCTGCAGGTTCGGCACCACCACCACGGCGCGGATGTTGTCGTAGGTTTGTGCCGCCAGTTCCAGCGCTTCGAGCGAGATGCCGGTCTGCGGGCTGCTGGGAATCTCCAGCGCCCGCATGCCCAGGCTTTCCAGTATCTGCAGCAGGCCGTAGTAGGTGGGCGACTCCACGGCAATCACGTCGCCAGGGCGCGCTACCGCGCGCAGGGCAAGGTTGAGGGCTTCCGTGCAGCCATGGGTGACCATGATGTCTTCGGGCGCCACGGTGATGCGCGAAAGCAGTGCGTGCCGCGCCAGCGCGGCGCGAAAAGCCGGGTGCCCTTCGGCGTCGGCGGCGCTGCCGAACAGATGCGGGTGGCGCCGCAGCGCGCGCGCCGCTGCATTGCGCAGGGCCTCCGCCGGGTAGAGTGCCGGCGCGCCGCAGGCGCCGGCGAAGTTCACGTCGACCGGAAGCTGGCGTCCGCGTGCGGTGATGGCGGAAATGCGCTCATGGATGCCGACGTACTGCGCGGGGTCCGGCAGCGTGGCGGCGGGTTCCTCGATCGGCGCCAGCGGCTTGTGCCGGGTATGCCGCACGAAATAGCCCGAGCGCGGCCTGGCTTCGAGCAGGCCATCGCTCTCCATCTGCCGGCAGGCTTGCAGCGCGGTGGACAAACTCACGCCATGCAGCTCCATCAGGGTGCGCACGGAGGGAATGCGATCTCCCGGCTTCAATGCTCCGGTTTCGATGGCGTGCAGGTAGTGCTGGGCGAGCTGGCGATAGAGCGGGGCGGATTCCATGCGGTATGGTGGCGCGGGGGGAGCCGGCACAACAGATACAGATGTAGGGCTTCTGTATCGTAACAGATGGGTTGAGGCGCCTCTGTTATGGTTCACAAGCCGCTGGCGTGTGCCTGTTTTGGTCCGATCCTGCCCGGTAGTCTGGAACCCTGTCAAAGCCAGGGAACAGGCATCATGCAAAGCTATCGTTCAGAACCAATCATCGTCGCCGTCGAGCCGGTGCAGGTTGCCCACGCCACGCCGGCGGCGAGCGTGCCGCAAGCGCAGACGCTCGACCTCGAAACCAGCCGTGTGCTACGGTTCCATGCCCAGGCCGGCACCACGCTTTACGTGCTGGAGGGCGAAGTGGACATGCTCGAGGCGCCGCGCTGGCTGGCCGGCACGGTGTGGCGCCAGCCGAGGCGCCTGCCGGCCGGCAGCGCGGCGGAACTGCCGGCGGGCTGGGTGGAAGTGCTGGCGCGGCGAGCGGCCACGCTGCGGCTTCAGCCGCCGCCGGCGCGGGCCTGGTGGGCCCGCTGGCTGGCGAGGTAACGCCGGGAGCGCCATTGGTGGCGCGGCAGTGCAGGCAATGCATACATGGAGAGCAACACGATGACCGAACTGGCAATTTCCTACGACGACGTGGTCCAGGCCCACCGCCGGCTGGAGGGCGTGGCGCACCGTACGCCGGTGATGACTTCCACTACCGCCGATGCGGCAAGCGGCGCGCAACTGTTTTTCAAGTGCGAGAATTTCCAGCGCATGGGCGCGTTCAAGTTTCGCGGCGCCTATAACGCCATCGCGCAGTTCACGCCCGAGCAGCGGGCGGGCGGGGTGATCGCGTTTTCCTCGGGCAACCACGCGCAGGCGATCGCCCTGTCGGCGCGCCTGTTCGGCGTGCGCGCGGTGATCGTGATGCCGCGCGATGCGCCCGCGATCAAGATCGCCGCCACCCGCGGCTATGGCGGCGAAGTGGTGCTGTACGACCGCTATACCGAGGATCGCGAAGCCATCGGGCGCCGTCTGGCGCAGGAGCAAGGCCTGACGCTGATCCCGCCTTACGATCATCCGCATGTGATGGCCGGGCAGGGCACGGCCGCCAAGGAACTGTTCGAGCAGGCCGGGCCGCTGGATGTGCTGCTGACCCCGCTGGGCGGCGGCGGCCTGTTGTCGGGCTGCGCCGTGGCTGCGCGCGCGCTCAACCCGGACTGCCTGGTGATCGGCGTGGAGCCCGAGGCTGGCGACGACGGCCAGCGCAGCTTGCGCACCGGCAAGATCGTCCACATCGATACCCCCGCCACGCTTGCCGATGGTGCCCAGACGCAGCATCTCGGCCAGCTCACCTTCCCGGTGCTGCGCAGCCTGGTGGACGATGTGGTGACGGTCAGCGACGCGGAACTGGTCGAGGCCATGGCTTTCTTCGCCAGCCGCATGAAGATGATCGTCGAGCCGACCGGCTGCCTGGCGGCCGCGGCCGTGTTCGCCAAGCGGGTTGCCGTGAGCGGCAAGCGCGTGGGCGTGCTGCTGTCCGGCGGCAATGTGGACCTGGCCCGCTTTGCTGCCCTGGTGCAGGCGGCACAGCCGGTGCAGGACTGAAGGGCGGGCGCGCCGCTCAGTCCTGGCGGTCGTGGGCGCTCAGCATGGCATGCGCCACCAGGTCCAGCGCGGGCCGGGTGTCGCCGTTCTTGTCGGTCCAGACCTTGGGCGTCAGGCTGCCCGACAGCGCCACCGACTCGCCATCCTCCAGCGCCAGCAGCGCGGCGCGCACTTTGTCGGCAAAGGCAATCACGTTGACGATGACGGTATCGCCGTCGTTGACCGCGGCCTTGACCTTGGCGGTGACATACTGGCTGCCAGCCTGGCCGGTACGCTCGCTGGCGTGGCCGTGGAGCCGGCCGCTGACTAGTGCGTCGATCATCTTTCTTCCTTCCTGGGATTGTCTGGTTGGGCTGCGGGTATCGCGTGCCGGGACACGTTTCCACCTTGCCGGGCTGCGGAAGATCTCACAATTTCGCGGCCTCGTGGCGGAGAATGCGGACCCTGGCCCTAAAAACGATAAAATTGCGGTCCGGCCAGCCCGACGCTCAACCAGAGTGCAGTCAGCGCCCCTTCCAGGGCCGACCCACCGGCCGCAGAATTCCAGGTTCCCATGCTACGTCTAAGTGAAGTCAAACTCCCGCTCGATCATGCCGAGAGCGATCTGAAGGCCGCCGTCCTCGCGCGCCTCGCCGAAATTGGCGTCAAGGCCGACGGCCTGACCGGATTCACCGTGTTCCGACGCGCGCACGATGCCCGCAAGCGCTCCGATATCAAGCTCACCTACATCATCGATATCGAAGTCACGGACGAAGCGGCGGCGATCCAGCGCATGGCCGGCAAGCCGAACTGGAGCGTGACGCCGGACATGGCCTACCGCTTCGTCGCGCAGGCACCGGCGCCGGGCACGGCCTTGCGCCCGGTGGTGATCGGCATGGGGCCGTGCGGATTGCTGGCTGGCCTGATCCTGGCGCAGATGGGCTTCAAGCCCATCATCCTGGAGCGCGGCAAGGAAGTGCGCGAGCGCACCAAGGACACCTTCGGCCTGTGGCGCAAGAGCGTGCTCAATCCCGAGTCGAACGTGCAGTTCGGCGAGGGCGGCGCCGGCACCTTCTCCGACGGCAAGCTGTACAGCCAGATCAAGGATCCGAAGCACTACGGCCGCAAGGTGCTCGACGAGTTCGTCAAGGCCGGCGCGCCGGAAGACATCCTCTATCTCGCGCGTCCGCACATCGGTACCTTCCGCCTGGTCAGCATGGTGGAGAAGATGCGCGCCGAGATTTTCTCGCTCGGCGGCGAGATCCGTTTCGAGACCCGGGTCGAGGATATCGACATCGAGCGCGGCAAGGTGCGCGGCCTCAAGTTGTCCAATGGCGAGTACCTGGAGGCCGACCACGTCATCCTGGCGGTGGGCCACAGCGCGCGCGACACCTTCGAGATGCTGTCTGAACGCGGCGTGTTCATGGAGGCCAAGCCGTTCTCGCTGGGCTTCCGCATCGAGCATCCGCAGGGCATGATCAACAGCAGCCGCTTCGGCAAGTTCGCCGGCAACAAGCTGCTGGGCGCCGCCGACTACAAGGTCGTGCACCACGCCAGCAACGGCCGCGCGGTCTACAGCTTCTGCATGTGCCCCGGCGGCACGGTGGTGGCCGCGGCGTCGGAGCCGGGGCGCGTGGTCACCAACGGCATGAGCCAGTACGTCCGCGCCGAGCGCAATGCCAATGCCGGCATCGTGGTCGGCATCACGCCGGAAGATTTCCCTGGCGGCCCGATGGCCGGCATTGCCTTCCAGCGCCACTGGGAAGAGCGCGCGTTCGAACTCGGCGGGCGCAACTACAACGCGCCGGCGCAACTGGTTGGCGACTTCATCGCGCGCCGGCCTTCCACCGCGATGGGCTCGGTCGAGCCTTCGTACAAGCCGGGCGTTACGCCGACCGATCTCTCGACCGCGCTGCCCGACTACGTGATCGAGGCCATCCGCGAAGCACTACCCGAACTCGACAAGAAGATCGCTGGTTTTGCCATGCACGATGCCGTGCTGACCGGTGTGGAAACGCGCACGTCTTCGCCGCTGCGCATCCGCCGCAAGGATGACTACCAGAGCATGAATGTGGAAGGCCTGTATCCGGCCGGCGAAGGCGCAGGCTATGCGGGCGGCATCTACTCGGCGGCCATCGATGGCATCGAGGTGGCCGAGGCGGTCGCACTGAGCATCGTCAACGGCAAGGCGGCCTGAGCGCCTGCCGCGCGGCTTTAATCCGCGGCGGCGGCTTCCAGATAGGCCGCCGCGCCCAGGCCGGCGGCGAGCCCGCTGGCAAAGCAGGCGGTCAGCAGGTAGCCGCCGGTGGGCGCTTCCCAGTCCAGCATCTCGCCGGCGCAGAACACGCCCGGCATGGCGCGCAGCATCAGACCGGCGTCCAGCGCCTCGAACTCGACGCCGCCCGCGCTGCTGATCACTTCGTCGATCGGGCGCGCGCGCAGCAGGCGCAAGGGTAGCGCCTTGAGCGCCACCGCCAGCCGGGCGGGATTGGCAAACGCTTCCTTCGACAGGCATTCGCGCAGCAGTCCCGCCTTTACGCCGGTGATGCCCAGCTTGCTTTGCAGATGGCTCGACAGCGAGCGCGCGCCGCGCGGGCGCTGTACCGCGTCGGCTACGCGTTCGGCACTCAGGCCCGGCGCCAGGTCGAGGTGGATCACGGCTTCCCCCGTGGCTTCGAGCAGGTCGCGCATCGGCGCGCTTAGCGCATACACCAGGCTGCCCTCGATGCCGCCCGCGGTGATGACGAATTCGCCCTGGCGATAGTGTTCGACGCCATCCCGGTCGCGCAGGCCGATTGCCACCGCTTTCACCGGCTGCCCGGCAAAACGCGTGTGGAAGTGCTCGCTCCACGCTACGTCGAAACCGCAGTTGGCCGGGCGCAGTGGCGCTACCCCGACGCCGCGCGCGGCCAGCAGCGGCACCCAGGCGCCGTCCGATCCCAGGCGCGCCCAACTGCCGCCGCCCAGTGCCAGCACCACCGCGCTGGCCTGCACCACGCGCTCGCCTTCCGGCGTGGCGAAGCACAGCTTGCCGGGGGCGTCGCCACCGGCGTCCGCCCAGCCCAGCCAGCGATGCCGCATATGGAATTGCACGCCGGCTTCACGCAGGCGGTGCAGCCATGCGCGCAGCATCGGCGCGGCCTTCATGTCGGTCGGAAAGACACGACCCGAGCTGCCGACGAAGGTATCGATGCCCAGGCCGTGCACCCAGTCGCGCAGCGCTCGCGGGTCGAAGCCCGCCAGCAGCGGCGCGATCTGCGCGCTGCGGCTGCCGTAGCGCGCCAGGAAAGGCTGCGCGGCTTCGGAATGCGTCAGGTTCATGCCGCCGCGCCCGGCCATCAGGAACTTGCGGCCGACCGATGGCATGGCGTCGTACACGTCCACGCGAAACCCGCGCCCAGCCAGTGCCTCGGCCGCCATCAGGCCCGCGGGGCCGCCGCCGATCACGGCGACGCTGGCGGCTGGGAGGGAGGCGGTGGGTGCAGACATGGTTTGAATCCGGGGGAAAGCGGTCGGTCGCGGAATGCGGCGCAAGGTATGGTGCGGCGGATCGGATTATATAGGGCAGGGCGCGGCAGCTTGTCCGTGCCGGAACGCCCGCGAGGGGCAGCTGCTAAGATCGCGCTTTCCCGCGTGCTACTGGTTTCCTGCGTTCCCCCATGCTCTTGCCGTCTCGCCTGTCGTTCCCTCTTCCCGCCGCGCGGGCTGTCGTGCTGGTCTTGCTGAGTCTGCTGGCCGGGGTGGCACAGGCCCAGGAAACAGCGCAAGGCCTGCAGGACAAGGCGATGAAGGGCGACTTCCTGGCACAGCGCAACCTGTCCTACTGCCTGCAGTCGGGTTGCCTCGGTCTGGAGCGCGACCGCGTCAAGGCCTGCATGTGGCGCAAGGTCATCCTGCTGTCGGGCGATCGCCATGTCACCGACCTGGATAGCGCCAACCTGGAGTACGTCTGCGGCAAGCTCAGCGCAGCCGAGCGCGATGCGGCCATGCGGCAGGCCGAGACGCTGGCGCGCCAGATCTACGCGCCGCGCCGCCAGGCGGCACCGCCTCGTAGCGGCGGCGCGGGCAGCGGGCGCTAAAATAACGGTTTAGCGCCGTCCGTCATCGCCATGTCTTTCGCTTCGCCATCCGGCCAGTCCGTCGTGCACGCCACCCAGCAATGGCTGGAGCGCGCCGTGATCGGCCTCAACCTGTGTCCCTTCGCCAAGGCCGTGCACGTGAAGCGGCAGATCCGCTATGCGGTGTGCGAGGCCACCGATACCGAGGGCGTGCTGGCCGATCTCGAAACCGAGATGCGCACGCTCGCCGATGCCGATCCCGCCGAGATCGACACCACCTTGCTGATCGTGCCCCATGCGCTGGCCGATTTCCTCGAGTACAACGATTTCCTCTACTTCGCCGAGCGCCTGCTCAAGAGCCTGCGGCTGGCGGGCATCCTGCAGATCGCCAGCTTTCATCCGGACTACGTGTTCGGCGGCAGCGAGCCGGACGACATCGAGAACTACACCAACCGCGCGCCTTACCCCATCCTGCACCTGCTGCGCGAGGACAGCATCGCGCGGGCCGTGGAGGCGTTTCCCGATGCGGCGGAAATCTACGAGCGCAACGAGCAGACCATGCGCCGGCTCGGCCACGAGGGCTGGCGCAAGCTGATGGCCGAAGACGGCGGGAAATAAAAAACGCGCCGTCGCGGCGGCGCGTTGATCAGCCCCGGCAGCGCCGGGGCCATGACGCAAGGCAGCATCAGCCGGCAGTGGCCGGCTCTTGCGTATAAAAGCGTTCTTCCATCTCCTCCAGTCCCAGCGTGCGCAGCACTTCATGCAGCCGCTCGGCCGGGCGCCGGCGCGGCAGGTCCTTGTACTGCGCGATGATCAGCTCGTTCTTCATGGAGTGCTCCCAGCCCACCAGCTCGGTCACGCTGACCTGGTAGCCGTGCGCCTCCAGTTGCAGGCACCGCAGCACATTGGTGACCTGGCTGCCGAACTCGCGCGTATGCAGCGGATGGCGCCAGATCTCGGTGAGCGGATTGCCGGCCAGCAGCTTTGCCTTGTTCCTGCGCAGCACGCCGGCCACTTCTGCCTGGCAGCAAGGCACCACCACGATGTATTTGGCGCGCTTCTCCAGCGCGAAGCGGATCGCATCGTCCGTGGCCGTATTGCAGGCGTGCAGGGCGGTGACGATGTCGATGGTGGGCGGCAGTTGCGGCGAGGTGATCGAATCGGCCACCGACAGGTTCAGGAACGACATGCCCTTGAAGTCCAGCCGGCTGGCAAGCTCCTGCGAGCTGCGCACCAGTTCCTCGCGCGTCTCGATGCCGTAGATGTGCGACTGGTCGAGCTGCTCCTTGAAGAACAGGTCGTACAGGATAAAGCCCAGGTAGGATTTGCCGGCGCCGTGGTCGACCAGCGTCACGTCGGGGTGATCCTGCTTGAGATCCTGCAGCAGCGGCTCGATGAACTGGAACAGGTGATAGACCTGCTTGAGCTTGCGGCGGCTGTCCTGGTTCATCTTGCCGTCGCGCGTGAGGATATGCAGCGCCTTGAGCAGCTCGATGGACTGGCCGGGACGGATTTCGTGGGGGCTGGACGCCGGTGCGGCGGGCGTCTTGGACGCCGGGGACTTCTGGGCCATCTGGGATGTTTCGAACCTGGGAAAAGCGGTGAGGCGTGCGCCAAAGCCGGACGACGCTGCGCCGGTACAGCGAGAGTTTACCGAAAGTCGCGCCAGGCCGGGAGAGTGATGAAAGCGGCGCATGCCGGTCCGGCCGGCAACGGCGCGTCAGTGCAGGCAGTAATCCACCGGGGCGAGCGGCGGCGGCAACTCGGTTTCGCCCAGTGCTTCCTTCATGCCGATCTCGATGGTGCGGCACAGCGCGTCGAGCGGCAGGTCGTTGGGGCTGGTGCCGAACGGCTCTTCCAGTTCATCGCCCAGCGCATCGAGGCCGAAGAAGGTATATGCCACGATCGCCACCACGATGGGCGTGACAAAGCCGATGGTATCGACCAGCCCGAACGGCAGCAGGAAGCAATACAGGTACGCGGTGCGGTGCAGCAGCAGCGTGTATGAGAAGGGGATGGGCGTGTTGCGGATGCGATCGCAAGCCACCGCCGTGGCCACCATGTGCGACAAGGTGTCGTCGATGCTGGCGGCAAGGCAAGGATCGACACGGCCTTGCCGCACGCAAAGGCCCAGATCCTCGCCCATGCCCATCATCAGCGCGGCCGGCGCGTTGGTGCTGCGCTGCAGTGCAGCAAGCTCCGCGGGCCGCAGCCAGGATCGCTCCAGCCCGGCATCCGCGCTGCTGCCGCGCAGGCGGTTGCGCAGCGCGTAGGCATAAGCCATGGCGCGCGAGATCATGCGAACCCGCACATCGTCCAGCCCGGCCTGGGCAGCGGCGGTGCCACCCGGCGCCTCGGCAATCAGGCCGAGGCATTGCCGAGCCAGGTTCTGGCTGCGTACCACCAGGTCTCCCCACAGCTTGCGGCCTTCCCAGAAACGGTCGTAGGCGGCGGTATTGCGAAAGCCCAGGAAGATGGCCAGCGGCAAGCCGATCAGCGTGAAGGGAATGGCCGTGAGCGTGATCTTGTGCTGGAAAAACGCACCGTGGCTGAGCGTGACGCCTACCGCCACCACCAAGTTCACCAGCAGCACGCGCCAGATGCGGGACAGGATCGAGCCTCGCAGGACCAGGAACAGCTTCAGTCCCGAGGGGCGTTCTCGCACGATCATCAGTGATCCTCTTTGCTACGGTGTGGCATTCCGTCGATGGACGGAAGTGTACATTTTCCGCCACTGGCGGTGGAGCGTCCGCCGGCCAAGCCACCCGGCTCAAGTTTTCCGCGAAACGGCCGTTGGTGTTGTGTGCGCCAGAAAGGACATAGACCCTTCGGCGCGTAAATGACACCCGGCCCAGGGGCCTGCCCAGCAGGCCCGAGCATCCGGTGGCCGAGCCAACCCAGGCGTGCCGCCAGATACGCAGCGCCAGCCATCGGCAGCATGCCGCCTCGCCCTATAACCAGCGCCGGATATGCGGCGCAGGGGCGCGGCGATGCCCGGGCCGGGACCGCGGGCGGCGCGGAAGACGGGGCCGCGCCGCCCGGACACGATCCATCAAGGGAAGAACTGAATGGAAAACCGGGGACAAGACACAGTAGCCGGCGTAGCCGCAGGCTTGCAGGTCAGCCTGGATGAAGGCACGCGCCAGTTGCGCGCAATATTCGCCGTTGTGCCGGGCCGGCTGCCGCCGGACCGCGCGGGGCTGGGAGAGGGACTGG
>NZ_JFJV02000018.1:83579-146015 GCF_000611145.1 Cupriavidus sp. SK-3
GGTACTGGCCGGTGGCGGCTGGGCCGAGGCCAGGATGGACGCGGCCGCGATCGGCGCCTTTCTCGCGCAATGCCAGCGTGCCACGGAGGGCATGCCGGTAGAAGCGTTGATCGGCCAGTTGACGGACGGCTACTTCGAACTCAGCGTCAGCAGCGACAACCTGAGCGTACGGCTTAACCTGCTGCCGCCGCAGGGCGGCCGCGCGGTCACGCGGGACGACATCCGCACCGCGCTGGCCGAGCGCGGCGTTGTTGCGGAGCCGGACCGGGAGGTGCTGCGCGGCGCGGTCGAGGCGGGCCTGTGCGACGGACTGGAAATCGCCACGGGACGCGCCGCGCTGCCCGGCACGCCGGCTCGCTTCGAGAGCCTGCTGGCGCCGCGCAAGCCGCTGGTGGCAGAGGATGAAAGCGGCCGCATCGATCTGCGCGACCTGGGATCCTTATTGCTGGTCAACCCAGGTACGCCGCTGATGCGGCGCATCCCGGCGCGTCAGGGTACCGATGGCGTAGATGTCTTCGGCAAGACCGTGGCAGCCGTACCCGCCGCCGATCCGCCGTTCGCGCAAGGCCTGACCGGGGTGGCGCCCGATCCTGCGGATCCGGAGGTCCTGCTGGCGGCTATTTCCGGCTCGCCGGTGTTGTCGGCGCAAGGCGCCAGCGTGAACCCGGTGGTCGATGTCGAGGCGGTGGACATGCACTCAGGCAATGTCACGTTCGACGGCACCCTGCGTGTCAACGGCGACATCAAGACCGGCATGACCGTGCGCGTGACCGGCGACGTGATCGTCAGCGGCACCATCGAGGCCGCCCATGTGGAGGCGGGCGGCAACGTGGTGGTGAAAGGCGGCATCATCGGCAAGGCCGAAGGCACTCACCAGGGCACCGACAACGCCGCCACCGAGGCGCGGGTACGCTGCAAGGGCTCGCTGCATGCGCGCTTTATCGAAAGCGCGGTGGTGGAGGCCGGCACCGAGGTCAAGGTGGAAAGCGGCATTCGCCAAAGCGATGTCGCGGCCGGGAGCAGCATCGTCGCCGGCAGCCCCAAGGGCGGCCAGGGCAATATCACCGGGGGACGCTGCCGGGCGCAACTGGCCGTGCGTACCGCCATCCTCGGCGGCTCCGCAGGCGCGGCCACCATCGTGCAGGTCGGAACCAACCCCTATGCCGAAGCCGAGAAGGCCGAGGCCGAGGCCCAGCGCCAGAAGCTGGAAGCCGAGCAGGGCAAGGTGCAGCAACTGGTCAGCTTCTTCGCCAAGCATCCCGAGAAAGCCGTCGGCGACCTGCGCGAGAAGGCGCGCGCCACGCTGTTCAAGCTCACCCGCGACTCGATCGAACTCGATGCCAGGCTGGCCAAGCTGGCCGAAAAGCTGCGCCCGTCTCCTGAAGCCGTGATCGAGGTAAGCCGGCGTATCCATGGCGGGGTCAGCCTGCACATCGGGCAGAAATCGATGAAGATCATGGAGGACAAGCCGGGCGGCCAGATCCGGTTGGTGGACGATCGCATCGCGCTGGTCTGAAACCCGCTGCCTGGCGGCGTTTTGCGCTCCGCCGGCAGCTGGCTGCTGGTTGGCCGTGCCAGGGGCATGACCATCTCCATCTGGTCAGGTCGCGCGCAAGTCTCGCGGCTCATTTTGCAGAAATTTCTCCTTGTAGATTAGGAAAGGGCTGGCACGTCGGGGCACGGCTACTCGCTAAAGTAGCCACATACCGCTCCTCCCCGGGGTGGTATCCCCGATGAGGGCCCAAGCCCTTGGCCCTCTTTTCATGGCGCTGCATGCTTTTGTATGCGGCGCTTCTTTTTTGCGGCTTCCGCTCCGCAGTGCTACCAGACCCGGATCTTGATCTGCAGCGAAATACAGCCGTCCACCTTGCCCCGCATGGTTGGGACATAGATCAGGTTCGCACCCAGGCGTCCGTATTCGATGCTGATGACCGGCGCGGCCATCGGGGACCAGCCGCCATGATTGATGTCCGGGTACCCGCGCACCGCGCCGGCCATCGCGCCGATCCGGAGCGGGCCCAGGTGCAAGGGCTGCCAGGAGAGGCTCGCGTAAGTGGAGTGTTCGCGCATGCTGTTGCGGTACTCGCCGGCGGACAAGGTGAAATCCTCGCTCACGCGGAAATCGGCGCCGACTCCCCAGTTGTATGCGTTGTAGTGCGCCGTGTGATTGAAGTGATACGAGAGAAACCCTGCGTTCAGCCAGACCTGCGGGCTGAAGGCGGGCGCCGGGGCCTCCGGCGGCGTCGCATCGTCCGCGCGCACGGGTATGTTCCACATGGATGCGCACAAGGCAAACACCATGAGCAGTCCGCGCGGAAAAAGGCGATATCCCGCCGCGCCAGGGACTGGATAGGCATCCATGGCTGCTTCCTTTCTTGTTTTTCGTGGCTGTGGGCGGGCTGGGCGCGTATCAGTCGACGCGTGGGTCCAGCCATCCTGCGCGAGTCCGGCATGGTGCCGGCAGCCCTAGGTGGCGGCGGTATGCATGGTGTTCCCCCGGTTGTGTGGCAATTGCGAACTTGTGCCGCGTGCCTGCCGGCCGGTTCGTCATATTTCGCGGCCACCCGGTCGGGCGGTCCGTGGTTGTACTTATCGTGATACCAGTCTGGTGCTCCGGCGCGTCCGATTCAATCCGTCGAACGCTCTAAGCCTATGGAGGGGATTGGAGGGCAAGCGGTTGTCAACGTCCCGGCCTGCAGGAGCGTTCCGCGCGCCGGACGGGCCAGGATGTGGCAACAAGTATCGGGATTGAAATTAAATGAATATTTTCAAAGGTAATTTCAATCGATTTGCCTGGTCGCAATCTTTCTTCGGCGTGTATGTTTTGCCTGGTAGTGCAATTGGCTCGCCAGGCAGGCCTGGCGATCCCAGGCACGCCGGAGCTGGAATCTGAGTGGGAATGGAATCACATGACCGAATCGCCTGCCTGCTATCGTAACGAGCTGCCTGCGCGGGTTGCGATCTTCGACCTGGATGGGACGATCATCGATGCCGCCGCGGATATTGCGGCGCAGATCAATCTGCTCCTGCAGGCAAGACGCCTCCAGCCTTTGACAGTCGCCGAGGCGACCACGCTGCTCGGAGACGGGCTCAGGGTCTTTGCTTCGCGCGCGTTTCAACTGCGCGGCGCCGAGATCGGGGATGACGAATCCTCGTCGTTCATCCAGGGCTATCTGGATGCACCCGTAGTGCAGACGCGGCTATATCCGGAGGTAAGGAAGGTACTGGCTGAACTGACTGGAGAGGGGTGGCGCCTGGTGGTATGCACCAACAAGATCGAGGCCGCAGCGATCCACATTCTTGAGGAACTCGGCGTTCTCTCATTCTTCGACATAGTCTGCGGCGCCGATACGGTCCCATGCTGCAAGCCGAGCCCGGTGCACCTTCAACATGCCCTGGCGCGTGCCGGCCTGCTGCAGCAGCGTGCTGTGATGATTGGCGACAATCGCGTGGATGTGCTGGCTGCCAGGGCGCTCGGCATACCGTCGGTGTTCGCCGGGTGGGGTTACGGGCACCGCGATACGGGCAAGGAAGCCACAATAGCCGCAGCCCGCTTTGGCGACTTGCCGCCGGTCCTCGCGTTGGTGGCGGGCTGAGCGGCAGGCGCGGGCGAGCCCACTGGCTTCCCGGCGCCGCGCCTGCGCGTATGCTGGCCGCGCCGGCGCGAGCGCTTCGGTTTTACTGATTCTTCAGCGCCGGGAGCACCCGTGTTTCAACCTCTCTGATCCAGGCATCCTTGCAATCGCCGTAGGCGTGCGAGTCATTGGGGGGGCAGGCGCTGGCATCGTGCCTTCTCCTGATCGTTGGCCCGAGCGACGTCGGCGTTCTGGCGAAGGCAATCCCGAAGCGCAAGGTGCCGGACGAGATCCTGCAAGGCGGCCAAGACCGTACCACTGGCTACATGAAGCCCAGAAACAACAAAGCCCAACCGCGATGGCTGGGCTAGGTGCTTGAATCTGTTGGTGCCGAAGAGAGGAATCGAACCCCCGACCTTCTCATTACGAATGAGCTGCTCTACCGACTGAGCTACTTCGGCCACATCGTTCGTAAGACAACCCGAACGAGCCCGCAATAATAGCAGCGTTTATTTTTCCTGTGAACCCCTACGCCAAAAAATTCCTCGGAGCGCACTGCGGTTGCCGCCTCAGGGTGGCGCCGCGGCCATTCGGGTGGCGTTCTTGGCGCAGGCCAGCACGATCACCGCGGTGGATGCCGCGGAGTTTATTCACGATGCAGCGGCCGACCGCACCAACCGTCTGCGACGACGTCGGCCACATGCGGGCGCGTTGTCCGTTGGCGTGAGGGGCAGGGACAAAGCACAAAAAAAAACGGGACCAGCGATTGGCCCCGTTCCTTTCAATGCGTACTGCTTGCTGCCGGCAATCAGCCTGCCGTCTTCTCTTCCTGGTGATAGCGCGTGACGCGTTCCACCTCGTTCTTTGACCCAAGGATCACCGACACGCGCTGGTGCAGTTTCTCCGGCTGGATGTCCAGGATGCGCTCAACACCGTTGGTGGCCGCGCCGCCGGCTTGCTCGACCAGCATGGCCATGGGGTTGGCTTCGTACATCAGGCGCAGCTTGCCGGGTTTTTCCGGTTCGCGCTTGTCCCACGGGTACATGAAGACGCCGCCGCGCGTGAGGATGCGGTGTACGTCGGCCACCATCGAGGCGATCCAGCGCATGTTGAAGTTCTTGCCGCGCGGGCCTTCGTCGCCGGCCAGGCATTCGTCGATATAGCGGCGCACGGGCGGGGCCCAGTGGCGCATGTTGGACATGTTGATCGCGAATTCCTTGGTGTCTTCCGGGATCTTCACGTCGGATTGCGTCAGCACGAAGCTGCCGGCTTCGCGGTCCAGCGTGAACATGTGCACGCCGTTGCCGACCGTCAGCACCAGCGTGGTCTGCGGGCCGTACACGGCGTAGCCGGCGGCGACCTGGCGGCTGCCGGCCTGCATGAAGTCGGTCTCGGTCACGGTCTGGCCCGGCTTGGGCATGTGCAGCACCGAGAAGATGGTGCCGATCGACACGTTCACGTCGATGTTGGAAGAGCCGTCGAGCGGATCGAACAGCAGCAGGTATTCGCCTTTGGGATAGCGGTTCGGGATCTCGTAGAAGCTGTCCATTTCCTCCGAGGCCATGGCGGCGAGGTGGCCGCCCCATTCATTGGCGTCGAGCAGGACTTCGTTGGCGATCACGTCCAGCTTTTGCTGGGTTTCGCCCTGCACGTTGCCGGTGCCGGCCGAGCCGAGGATGCCGGCGAGGGCGCCCTTGCTGACGGAATTCGAAATGGCCTTGCAGGCGCGTGCCACCACTTCGATCAGCAGCCGCAGTTCGGGCTCGATCGTGTTGTGCTTGCGCTGCTCCTCGACCAGGTAGCGGGTGAGGCTGATGCGACTCATGGGGATTCTCCTTGAATGGCGGCAATTCTACATGGGCGTCAGCCCGGCCGGCCACTGGGGCGGGCCCGCGGCCTGCCGGTGGCGGGCGGGGGGCCGCCATCCGCCACCAACCGCTGTGCCGTGCTATGCCGCCAGCGCCTTGCTGACGATCTCGCGGACGTCGCGCGACAGGTCGCTGGCCGCGGCCACCTGCTCCAGCGCCGCGCGCATGCGGTCGCGCAGCGGCAGGGCATATTTCTGCCAGCGGTCCATGACCCGCGCCAGGCGCGAGGCCACCTGCGGGTTGATGGCGCCGAGCGCCAGCACCTGCTCGGCCCAAAAGGCATAGCCCGAGCCGTCCTCGGCATGGAACTGCGCCGGGTTGGCCGCGCAGAAGCTGAAGATCAGCGAGCGCGCGCGGTTGGGGTTGCGCAGGTTGAAGGCCGGATGCTGCATCAGCGCGCGCACGGTATCGATGGTGTGCTTGCCTGCGTGGCCGGCGGCCTGCGGCCCGACGGTGCCGCGCTGCATGCCTTGCAGCGAGAACCATTTGTCGATCACCAGCGCGTCCTGCTCGAAGCGCTGGTAGAAATCCGCCAGCGCGGCTTCGCGCCCCGGCGCGAAGGTGTTCACCATCGCGCTCAGCGCGGCGAAGCGGTCCGTCATATTGTCGGCGGCCTGGTACTGCGCCTCGGCCAGCGCCTGCATGGCGGCGTCGCCGCTGTCGGCCAGGTAGCCCAGCGCCAGGTTGCGCAGTGCGCGCTTGCCGGCGGACACGGCGTCCGGGCTGTAGGCGCCGGGCGTGGCATTGGCTTCGAAGGCGGCCAGCCAGTCGGCCTTCAGCGCGCGCGCCAGCGCTTCGCGCATGAACTGGCGCGCGCGGTGGATGGCGGCCGGATCGGCCACGCCCATGCGCTCGGCGAGGTAGGCCTCGGCCGGCAGCGTCAGCGTCTGTTCGCGGAAGGCGGGGCTGAGTTGCGCATCGTTGAGCACGGTGCGCAGTGCCGCCACCAGTGCCGGGTCGAGCTTGAGTTCGTGGCCTGCCTGGGACTGCGCCACCAGTTGCAGCAGGGCACGCGTGGTCAAGCGCTGGCCGGCTTCCCAGCGGTTGAACGGATCGCTGTCGTGGGCCAGCAGGAAGGTGAGCTGCGCCTCGCTGTAGTCGGCATCGACGATGACCGGCGCGGAGAAGTCGCGCAGCAGCGACGCCAGCGGAGGCTCGGCGCCGCGCGGCAGGTTGACAAAGCGGAAGCTCTGCTCGGCTTCGGTGAAGTCCAGCACGCGCGTGGTGGTGCCGGGCTGGCTTTCGCCTTCGAGCTGCAGCGGCAGGTCTTTCCCGTCGGCGTCGATCAGGCCCAGCGCAAAGGGGATGTGGAAAGGCAGCTTGTCCGGCGTGCCGGGATGCGTTTCGATGCCCACCTTGGGGCAGCTTTGCGACAGCGTCAGCGTCAGGCTGCCGTTGGCGCCGTCCCAGGCGGTGCGCACGGCAACCACCGGTGTGCCGGCCTGGCTGTACCAGCGGCCGAACTGGGTCAGGTCGCGCCCGTTGGCGTCGGCCATGGCCGCACGGAAATCGTCGCAGGTCACGGCCTGCCCGTCATGGCGCCGGAAGTACAGGTCCATGCCCTTGCGGAAACCATCGCGGCCCAGCAGGGTCTGGTACATGCGCACGACTTCGGCGCCTTTTTCATAGACCGTCACGGTGTAGAAGTTGTTGATTTCCTCGTAGCTGTCGGGACGCACCGGGTGTGCCATGGGGCCGGCGTCCTCGGGGAACTGCACCTGGCGCAGCATGCGCACGTCCTCGATGCGCTTGACCGCGCGGCCGGATTCGGAGCCCATCATGTCGGCCGAGAATTCCTGGTCGCGGAATACCGTCAGGCCTTCCTTGAGCGAGAGCTGGAACCAGTCGCGGCAGGTCACGCGGTTGCCGGTCCAGTTGTGGAAATACTCGTGCCCGACCACCGATTCGATATTGCCGAAGTCGGCGTCGGTGGCGGTCTGGGCGTTGGCCAGCACGTACTTGGTGTTGAAGATGTTGAGGCCCTTGTTCTCCATCGCGCCCATGTTGAAGTCGCCCACCGCGACGATCATGAAGCGGTCGAGATCCAGCTCCAGGCCGAAGCGCCGCTCGTCCCAGCGGATCGAGTGGATCAGCGAATCCATGGCGTGGCGCGTCTTGGGCAGGTCCTGCGGCTCCACCCAGACCTGCAGCAGCTTTTCCTTGCCGGAGGCGGAGGCGATGCGTTCCTCGATGCACTCCAGTTTGCCCGCTACCAGCGCGAACAGGTAGGCGGGTTTCTTGAACGGGTCTTCCCAGACGGCTTCGTGGCGCCCGTCCGGCAGCTCGCGCTCGCCGATCAGGTTGCCGTTGGACAGCAGCACGGGGTAGGCCGCGCGTTGCGCGCGCAGCGTGACCCGGAAGGTCGACATCACGTCGGGGCGATCCAGGTAATAGGTGATCTTGCGGAAGCCCTCGGCTTCGCACTGGGTGAAGAAGTTGCCGTTGGACACATAGAGCCCGGACAGCGACGTGTTGGCGGCCGGCTGGCAGGCGGTGACGATTTCCAGCGTGCCTTGCGCGGGCAGTTCGGGCAGGGTCAGGCTGTCCGCTTCCTGGCGCGCGCCATCCAGCGGCTTGCCGTCGAGGCTGACGCCGACCAGTTCCAGTTCCTCGCCGGCCAGCACCAGCGGGCCCGGTCCCTGGCGGGTGAAGCGCAAGGTATTGGTGACCACCGTGCGGGCGGGATCGAGTTCAAGCACAAGGTCGACGTGCTCAAATGCGAAGGCCGGCGGAGTATAGTCTTTGCGGTGGACGGTAACGGGCGTGTCGGTGCGCAGCATGGAAGAATCCTGTCCTCTGTGGGCCACTTTGGGCGGCTTGGTCGCCGTGGGCACGGCGGGAGGGAGGGGCGCAGCCCCTGCCGGGCCGCGCGCCCAGGCACTGAAAAACCCATTGTAGCCAAGCGGCGGGATGACGGCTTGGATGCGCCGCGCCGCCGCGGAATTTCGCCTGCCCGGCACGGTCTGAATCACGTGGCTAACAACAATCGGTGTGGGGGCATCATGACCGGACTATGGTTTTGCAGGAAATGGAGCCGGCTGGCCGGCAGGGGTTTGCGCGGCAGCAGGCTGGCGGCGGGCATGGCCCTGCTTGGCGTGGCGCTGCTGTCCGGCTGCGCCAGCACCATCACCACGGAGGTGACGGCCTTCAGCCAGGGCAACTGGCAGAACGATCCGCCACGCACCTATGCCTTTGATCACGGGGCAGGCAAGGAGGGCCGGTTCGAGGACCAGACCTACGAGCAATGGCTGGCGCAGGCGTTGACGGGGGTCGGCTTCGAACAGGTGGCGCGCCCGCAGGCGCACTACCTCGTCAATATGGAATACGACAGCAACGCGGGGCTGATGCGGGTGCAGGAGACCGTGTACCCGGATCCCTGGTATGGCGGCCCGTACTGGGGGCCTTACTACCGCCCCTGGGGACCCTGGGGCTGGGGTGGTCCGGGCTACTGGCCGCCGCAAACGATCGTGCGCGATGTGCCGGTGACGCAGTCCACGCTGCGCGTGTTCTTCAAGGATGCGGCTACCGGGCGCCGCGTGTACCAGGTTACCGCGCAACACCGCGACGAGAACGCATCCCTGCAGGCGGCGATGCCGTACCTGATCCGCAGCGCCTTCGTGCAGTTTCCTGGCGAGAGCGGCCGGTCCCGGCGGGTGACATTGCCGCTGGATCCGAATGACAAGTAGACATGAGGCAAACGGAGGAGGCTGGGCATTGCCCGCGCGCGGGTAAAAACTGAATTGTCCGGCGAAAGGCCTTAAAACCCTGGATGCACCTCTGGGAGGGGCTTCGCGCCGGGCTTGCGTGAGCTAGAATGACGGCTCGATTTTTCGGCCCGAGCCGCCGGCGCCCGTTTTTGAAAGCTGCAATGGAAGATTCCGGCAAGCACGCCGGATACGACCGGCGCGGCCCCGGCGGGCACTGGCTGGGCCACTTCCTGGACGAGCATAATGACCAGCAAGACCGGCGGTGATGCACCGCAACATGCCCCCAATAGTCCTGAAGCGCAATTGCGCCTGGCCGCGCTGGAATACCACCGCAGCCCGACCAAGGGCAAGATCCAGGTAAACGCGACCAAGGCACTGTCCAACCAGCGCGACCTGTCCCTGGCCTACTCGCCCGGCGTGGCTTACGCCTGCGAGGAAATCGCCAAGGATCCGGCGATGGCCGCCGAGTACACCTCGCGCGGCAACCTGGTGGCTGTGATCACCAACGGTACCGCCGTGCTTGGCATGGGCGATATCGGTCCCCTGGCCGGCAAGCCGGTGATGGAAGGCAAGGGCTGCCTGTTCAAGAAATTCGCCGGCATCGACGTGTTCGACATCGAACTCGATGCGCGCGACCCGGACAAGATCGTCGAGATCGTGGCGGCGCTGGAGCCTACCCTGGGCGGCGTCAACCTCGAGGACATCAAGGCGCCCGAGTGCTTCTACATCGAGAAGAAGCTGCGCGAGCGCATGAATATTCCCGTCTTCCACGACGACCAGCACGGTACCGCCATCATCTCGGCGGCGGCACTGCTCAATGGCCTGAAGGTGGTGGGCAAGGATATCGCCAAGGTCAAGCTGGCGGTATCGGGCGCCGGCGCGGCGGCCATTGCCTGCCTGGACACCATGGTGAGCCTGGGCGTGACCCGCACCAATGTCTCCGTGGTGGATTCCAAGGGCGTGATCTATGTCGGCCGCGACGCCAACATGGAGCCCAACAAGGCCCGCTACGCACAGGAAACCTCGGCCCGCACCCTGGCCGACGTGGTCAACGGCGCCGACGTGTTCCTGGGTTGCTCGGCTGCCGGCGTGCTGACCGCCGAGATGGTCAAGACCATGGCCGACAAGCCCATCATCCTGGCGCTGGCCAACCCGGAACCGGAAATCCGCCCGGAAGTGGCCAAGGCCGCCCGCCCGGACTGCATCATCGCCACCGGCCGTTCGGACTACCCGAACCAGGTCAACAACGTGCTGTGCTTCCCGTACATCTTCCGCGGCGCGCTCGATTGCGGCGCCACCAAGATCACGGAAGAAATGAAGCTGGCCTGCGTCAAGGCCATTGCCGAGCTGGCCGAAGCCGAGCTGAACGACGCCGTTGCCGCCGCCTACGGCGGCCAGGAGCTGAAGTTTGGCCCCGACTACATCATCCCGACGCCGTTCGACCAGCGCCTGATCGAGAAGATCGCGCCGGCGGTGGCCAAGGCCGCTGAAGAATCCGGCGTGGCCACGCGTCCCATCAAGGACCTGGAAGCCTACCGCCAGCAGCTCACCCAGTACGTCTACCATACCGGCCTGATCATGAAGCCGGTGTTCACGGCCGCCAAGGCCGCGCCCAAGCGCGTGGTCTACGCCGAGGGCGAGGAAGAGCGCGTGCTGCGCGCGGTGCAGACCGTGGTGGACGAAGGCCTGGCGCGCCCGATCCTGATCGGCCGTCCGCACGTGATCCAGATGCGCATCGAGAAAGCGGGCTTGCGCCTGAAGGCCGGCGTGGACTTCGAGCTGATCAACCCGGAAGACGATCCGCGCTACCGCGCCTACCACGAGGCCTACCACGCGCTGCGCGGCCGCGACGGTGTGACGCCCGACATGGCCAAGGTGGCGCTGCGCCGCTCCAATACGCTGATCGGCACCATGCTGATGCATATGGGCGACGCCGACGCGCTGCTGTGCGGCACCGTGGGCCGCTTCGAAGCCCACCTGGAGCACGTGCGGGACGTGATCGGCCTGGCGCCGGGCGCCAAGGTGTTTGCCGCGATGAACGCGCTGATGCTTGAGAAGTACACGCTGTTCATCACCGACACCTTCGTCAATGACGACCCCACCGCCGAGGAACTGGCCGCCATCACGCAGCTGGCTGCCGAGGAAATCGCGCGTTTCGGCCAGCATCCGAAGGTGGCGCTGATGTCGCACTCGATGTTCGGCTCGTCGAACCGGCCGTCGGCCCGGAAGATGCGCGCGGCCCAGGAGATCCTGGCCCGCGAGGCGCCGCACCTGGAGGTGGAAGGCGAGATGCAGGGCGACGCCGCCCTGGTCGAGGACGTGCGCCGCCACTTCCTGCCGGGCACCAAGCTGGCTGGCAGCGCCAACCTGCTGGTGATGCCGACGCTGGACGCGGCCAATATCGCCTTCAACCTGCTCAAGATCACGGGCGGACAGGGTGTCACCATTGGTCCGATCCTGCTGGGCGCGGCCAAGCCGGTGCACATCCTCAACCCGCAAGCCACCACGCGCCGCATCGTCAATATGACGGCGGTAGCGGTGGCGGAAGCCAACGCGGCGCGTTGATCCGCGGTGCGGCGGCGCAGCAATACCGCCGCCGGAGCGCACATGCCGCCAGGCATCGCGCAATGAAAACGGGGCTCCTTGGGAGCCCCGTTTTTTGTGACCGGCTTGTCCTGCAGTTCCGCCGGCCCGGAAAAGCTGTGCTTTCTTAGCTACTGCAGCAGGTTGTACTGCTCCCGCATCACGACGATGATGGACTTCGCCGCTGCCAGCCGGGTGGGCAGGTGATCATCGGGCTCGCGCGGAAAATCGACTTCCGCGCTCCAGTTGCAACCGGTGTGGTCGGGTTGGTGCCCACGCATGGCGTGGAGCTCGCATTCGCCGCACTCCGGATTGTTGTTCAGGAACTGGTTCAGGATGGCCATCAACTCCGACCGGGTCTTTGCATCACGACGCATGTGTCACCTCGTCCGTTGCCGTCTTGTTGCCTGGAACCTAAATCTAGGCAGGCATCGGCGGCCTCGCCAATTGAATCGGACTATTAAGCAGCGGCTTTCGATCCCGAATTGCCGGTAGTTTGCCTCTATCGCGCTGCAGCAATTTCCTGTTGCGGCGCGATATATCGATGACATTGACTGGCCAGGCGGACCCGCCAAGTGGTGGCCGCCGGAAATCCGGCGGCGTGAATGGCGCTCGGGCAACCTCAACCACTTCCTGTAACGGCCGGCGCGGCTTTTGCAGCCAGGCCTTTGCGGCCAGTTTCCCGGCATCGGTGAATCGCGCCTCTCCTGACTGCGTGTACCCATGCGCGGGCCTCAACTTGCGTGAGGCTCAAGCGGAATTTGCATCCTGTCCGGTTCTTATTCCTGGCAGCCCGGTTCGAACGGTATCCGGCACACCAAAAAAAACCCGCCACCAGGGCGGGTCTTCAATTCCCGTCGACAAGTCAAGGCAAGCGTCAGAACTTGTGACGCACGCCTACACCGAAGGTGTCGCCGTGCGACAGGCTGGTGATCTTGTCGTAGAAGTAGGCGGCGTAGACGTCGGTGCGCTTGGACAGGTTGTAGTCGTAAGCGACCGCCACCGTGTTGCGCTTGAAGTTCGCGACCGAGTTCTCGGTCTTGTCATAGGCGTAGGACGCCAGGACGTTGCCGGCGCCGATGGGCACCGAGAGGCCGAACTGGCCGTTGGCGTGCTTGATGTCGCCGTTGGGGTTGTTGTTGAGCTCGGTCTTGATGTACTGGCCTTGCGCGAACAGCTTGACGACCTTGAAGTCGTAGCTCAAGCCGCCCTGCACCGCGTTCTGCTTGCTGAAGCCAACCAGCAACGGATTGGCCGAAGCGGTGACGTCACCCGGCGTGCTGTCGAACTTGACCTGCTGGAAGGCCAGCGTGGCAGCGAACGGGCCGTTGAAGTACATCAGGTTGCCGCCCCACTTGTTCTGGCCGGTCGAACCTGCTTTCTCGCCGAAGGAGTAGATCACGTTGGCGGTCAGGCCGCCGAAGTTCGGCGTGCTGTACAGCAGCGAGTTGTTCCAGCCCGAATCGCCGATGATGCCCGGGTCGGCCACGTTGGCTGTGGCGGCGCCGAAGTAGGTGTGGAACACCATCGGCGAGAACACGTAGGAGTCGATCAGCGGGTTGAACAGGATGGTCGACACGAAGTAGGGCGTGGTGTTGCGGCCCAGCTTGAGCGCGCCCAGCTTGTCGTTTTGCAGGCCCACGAAGGCATTGCGGCTGAACATCGAGTCGCCGTCGAAGCGGCCCTGCTTGCCGGTGTCGGTGCGGAAGAAACCGTTCAGGTCGAAGATGGCCTTGGTGCCGCTGCCGAGGTCTTCGGTACCCTTGATACCCCAGTACGAGGTTTGCATGCCGCCCGAATTGGCGACATAGGCGCGGTCGGCCGCGCCGACGTTCTTGACGCCGCCAACGAACATGTCGGCCTGGCCGTACAGCGTGACACTGGATTGCGCCATGGCCGCGCCGCTGAAAAGGGCGGCGGCCGTCGCTGCCAGCTTGAGGGCCGGCTTGATCTGCTTCTGCATTGATGAGTTCTCCGTGGTTGATCCGTTGCGTTCTTTGTGTACTGGGTCCCTGACGGGTTCTATTCGTTTTGATTGCTACTGGCGTGCCCAGGGATAGGGTGTTGCGGGCTCGGCCCGGGCACTGCCTGCTACATCGGTAAGGGGTAACGCAAACTGCTTTTTTTGGTTCAGCCGGATACTAAGTCGTTCAGGCGGAACTGCGCAATCCGATGGATCTGGTTGATGCAAGTTTGCAACTCCGCGGCCGGATCGTTTTCCACGCGCCTTGCGAACTCGCCGATGATGCCGGCGCGGTCATAGCCGCGTACGGCCAGGATGAAAGGAAAACCGAATTTCTCGTTATAGCGGCGGTTGAACGCTTGCAGCTGCTCGAATTCCTCGGCGGAGCATTGATCGAGGCCGGCACCGCTTTGCTCGCGGGTCGACTCGGCGGTCAGCTCACCGCGCACGGCGGCCTTGCCGGCGAGTTCCGGGTGGGCGCGCACCAGCTTGATCTGGGCGGCGTCGCCGGCGCCGTCCACGATGGCGCGCATGGCATCGGCCAGGGTGGCGGCGTTGGCGAAGGGGCGCTGCGTGGCGGCGGCATCGGCCACCCACGGAGAGTGTTCATAGATGCCGCCGAGCACCTGGACAAAGTCGGCGGCCGGCAGGGCATTGAGTTGATCTAGGGAGTAGGTATTGCTCATGGATTGGCTTATCGCTTGGTCGCTTGGTCGCCTGGTCGATTGGCTCAGGCGCGGTTCTTTGCGGAGTAGGGATGGGTCTCGGCCCAGTGGCGCGCGATGTCCACGCGCCGGCAGATCCAGACCTTGTCGTGGCCCTGCACGTAGTCGAGGAAGCGCTGCAGCCCGCGCATGCGCCCCGGCCGGCCCAGCAGGCGGCAGTGCATGCCGACCGAAAGCATCTTGGGGCGGTCCAGCCCCTGCGGGTCGCCTTCGGCGTAGAGCACGTCGAAGGCGTCCTTCAGGTACTGGTAGAACTGCTCGCCGGTGTTGAAGCCTTGCGGCGTGGCGAAGCGCATGTCGTTGGAGTCGAGCGTATAGGGCACCACCAGGTGGGGCTTCTTCTCGCCGCCGGTGACTTCCACCTCGGTCCAGAAGGGCAGGTCGTCCCCGTAGTAGTCCGAGTCGTACAGCAGGCCGCCGTGTTCCACCACCAGGCGGCGCGTGTTGGGGCTGTCGCGGCCGGTGTACCAGCCCAGCGGCAGCGAGCCGGTCAGTTCCTTGATGATCTGCATGCCGATGCGCATGTGCTCACGCTCGGTGGCTTCGTCCATGCCCTGGTAATGGATCCAGCGCCAGCCGTGGCAGGCGATCTCATGGCCGAGTTCGACGAACGCCCGCGTCAGTTCGGGATGGCGCTGCAGCGCCATCGACACGCCGAAGATGGTCAGCGGCAGCCCGCGCTGCTCGAACTCGCGCAGGATGCGCCAGACCCCGGCGCGCGACCCGTACTCGTATACGCCCTCCATGCTCATGTGGCGGTCGGGGTAGGCCGCCGCGCCGATGATCTCCGACAGGAACTGCTCGGAGCCGGCATCGCCGTGCAGCACGTTGTTCTCGCCGCCCTCTTCGTAGTTCAGGACGAACTGCAGCGCAAGGCGCGCGCCGCCCGGCCAGCGGGCGTGCGGCGGCTGGCTGCCGTAACCGATCAGATCGCGTGGATAGTTGTTGTTTGTCATCAGGGTCATGATTCTTCAGGAAGACTGTGCCGGCCGCCGCCGGCAGGACTTATTCCGTGCCGTGCGTATTGGCAGCGGCGTTGCGCATCGCCTCTTCGCGCGACTGGATGCCGTTGAAGAAGACGTTGAGCACCACCGCCACGATGGTCCCCAGCACGATGCCGCTATGGGTGAACGGGTCGGTCCACTTGGGCAGGTACTGGAAGAAGGTCGGCGCCAGTGTCGGGATCATGCCGAAGCCGATCGAGATGGCGACGATGAACAGGTTGAAGCGGTTGCGGTTGAAATCGCAGGAGCCGAGGATGCGGATGCCGGTCGCGGCCACCATGCCGAACATCACGATGCCGGCGCCGCCGAGCACGAACTGCGGTACCGAGGCCACGATGTGCGCCATCTTCGGGAACAGGCCCAGCGCGATCAGGATGATGCCGCCGGCCGCCGCCACATAGCGCGAGCGCACGCCGGTCACGGTCACAAGGCCCACGTTCTGCGAGAACGAAGTGTAGGGGAAGGTGTTGAACACCCCGCCGATCACGGTGCCCAGGCCGTCGGCGCGCAGGCCGCGGGTCAGGTCTTCATTGGACAGGCGCTTGCCGGTGATATCGGCCAGCGCGAGGAACATGCCGGTGGATTCCACCAGGGTGATCAGCATCACCACGCACATCGACAGGGTGGCGGCAACGTCGAACTTGGGAATGCCGAAGTGCAGCGGGGTGATGACCGCGATCAGGCTGGCTTCATCGAGGCCTTCGAAGGAGACCTTGCCCAGCGCCATTGCCACCAGCGTGCCGATCACGATGCCGAGCAGCACCGCGCAGTTGGAGATCAGGCCGCGCCCGTACTTGCTCAGCAGCAGGATCGCCACCAGCACCAGCGCCGCGATGCCGAGGTTGCCCAGGTCGCCGTACGCCAGGTTCGGCACGTCCTTGACCACGCCGTCGATCACGGCACGCGTGGTGGGCTGGCCGCCGGCGGCCCAGTTGATGCCCACGCGCATGAGCGATACGCCGATCAGCGTGATCACCGTGCCGGTCACCACCGGCGGGAACAGGCCGAGCATCCGCCCCATCAGCGGCGCCACCAGGATACCGAACACCCCCGCGGCGATCACTGCGCCGTAGATGCCGAGCAGGCCGACATTGGGATCGGAGCCGATGGCGATCATCGGCGCCACCGAAGCGAAGGTCACGCCCATCATCACCGGCATGCGGATGCCGAACTTCCAGAAGCCGAAGGCCTGGATCAGCGTGGCCAGGCCCGCCGCGAACAGGTCGGCGTTGATCAGGAAGGCGAGCTGGTCCTTGGGCAGCTTGAGCGCGCCGCCAATGATCAGCGGCACCGCCACGGTACCGGCGTACATCACCAGAACGTGCTGCAGGCCGAGCGCAAGCAGCCGGCCCGAAGGCAGCCGCTCGTTGGTTAGATCCGTGGGGACCGTGGTGCTAGCGCTAGTCATGGGTGTGTCTCCTCTCCTTTGGATTTGATGGGAACGCTGCCGGGCGGGGGGGCTCTCGGTATGTGATTCCGGCGGCGCGCCTCATCGGGGACGCGTTGTCATGAGCAGGAATCGGGCCTTGGCCGCGGGTTGGCAGCGGGAACAGCTTGCTAGGTGGAGTGACCCAGCACGCTGCGAAGATCGAAATTGCCCGGTTCGTCCGGCTGGACGCGGTCGGCGCAGGCGCCGAGGTGGTGCGCCATGCGGCTCTGGGCCAGGGCGGCGTCGCCCTGTTCCAGTGCATCGAGAATCTCTTCGTGCTCGTCGAAGGAGCAGGCGTTATTGCCTGGCGCCTCGACGCTGGCAATCATCAGCGTGGTGCGCGAGACCAGCCTGCGCATCATGGTGACCAGCAGCGCGTTGCCGGAGAGCTCGGCCAGCGCGGTATGGAACTCGGCCGACAGGCGGATCCATTTGGGGCGCTCATTGGTGAGGAAAGCCTGGCGCTCGGCCTCCACCATCTTGCGCAGCGGCGCGATCACGCGCTTGACGTCGCGCATGGCGGCAAGCTTTTCCAGCACGGCGCGCTCCAGCATCTGGCGCAGTTCGAACATGTCGTGCGCTTCGTCGGTGGAGGGGCTGGCGATAAAGGCGCCGCGGTTGGGCTCGAGATCGACCATGCCGTCGGCGGCCAAGTGCGCCAGTACCTTGCGCACCGTGTGGCGCGCGGTGGCATAGATTTCGCACAGCGAATGCTCGGTCAGCTTGGTGCGCGGCGGCAGCCGGTGCTCCATGATCGCGTCATAGATCTCGTGATACATGCGCTCCTCAACGGAGCCCTTGCGAGCGGGCTTGATTTCGGTCGGGGCGGCGGTGTCATCGGCACCGCCAATCAGCTTGAGACTCTTGGACATCTTGGCGCCAGCGTATTGGTGAGGAGGGGGAGCGGCGCGCCGCCGGCAGCGGGTAAAAGCAGGGTGGCGCGCCCCAAAAATTGTTGACAATTATTTGGTTATGGCGGCAATATTGTCAACAAAACCGAGCTAGGTTTTCGACAACTCAGGGTAATTCCCGAGTTGCCATACGGAGTGGTGCAAAGCATTGTCGCCCTGCACCAGTCCAGCGCCGGGATGCGTTAGAAATACGTACCGAGCGGGCACCATTCCCACAAATGGTGCTAGTGAAGGCAGCGGCGCCTCTCACAACCCAAAGCCCTAAGGAAGAACAGGATGGGACGCTTGACCACTCATGTACTCGACACCGCAGCCGGCACACCCGGCGCCGGCATGTCGATTACCCTGCATAAAATTGTCGACAATCGCAAGGAGACGCTGAAGACAGTCGTCACCAACCACGATGGCCGTTGCGACCAGCCCCTGCTGGACGGCGACACCATGGCCGCCGGGGTGTACGAACTCGAATTCGGTGCCGGCGATTATTTCCGCACCCAGGGCACGAAGTTGCCCGAGCCAGCTTTCCTCGACGTGGTGACGCTGCGTTTCGGTATTGCCGATACCGCCGCGCACTACCACGTGCCGCTGCTGGTTTCCCCCTGGTCGTACTCGACCTACCGCGGCAGTTGAGCGCGGTACGGGAAACAAAGGAGACAAGACATGGAAGGCTATATCCTCGACTGGGCCAATATGCTGCTGCGGTGGGTGCACGTGATCACCGCGATCGCATGGATCGGTTCCTCGTTCTATTTCGTCTGGCTGGACAACAGCCTGACCCGCCCCGATGACCCCGACCTGCAGGAGAAAGGCGTGGGCGGCGAGCTATGGGCGGTGCACGGCGGCGGCTTCTACAACCCGCAGAAATACCTGAGCGCGCCCAAGACATTGCCGGAGAACCTGCACTGGTTCTACTGGGAGTCCTATTCCACCTGGATGACCGGTTTCGGCCTGCTGGTGGTGCTGTACCTGTTCAACGCCAGCACGTTCCTGGTCGACAAGAACGTCATGGACATGTCGGCGGGCGCGGCGATCGGGTTTGCGCTGTCTTACCTCGGCGTGGGCTGGGTGGTCTACGACTGCATCTGCCGCGTGTTCGGCAAGAGCGACCGCACCGTCGGCATCCTGGTGGCGATCTACGTCGCGCTGGCTGCTTATGTGGCCTGCCACGTGTTCTCGGGCCGCGCGGCGTTCCTGCTGACCGGCGCGATGATCGCCACCATCATGAGCGCCAACGTGCTGGTGTGGATCATTCCCGGCCAGCGCAAGGTGGTTGCCGCGCTGCGCGCCGGCGATCCGGTGGATCCGGTGCATGGCAAGAACGCCAAGCAGCGCAGCGTGCATAACACCTACTTCACGCTGCCGGTGCTGTTCGCCATGCTGTCGAACCACTACAGCATGACCTACAGCTACAGGTACAACTGGGCCGTGCTGGTGCTGATCATGCTGGCCGGCGTGCTGATCCGCCAGTTCTTCATCCTCAAGCACAAGGGCAAGATCAACGTAGCCTGGCCTGCCGCCGGTGTCGCGGTGCTGGCCGTGGTCGCGGTCATGATCGCGCCGCAGCCGCGCGAGACGGTGGCGAACAAGGAAGGCGCTGCCGCGCAGGTGAGCTTTACCAAGGTGCAGGAGGTGATCAACTCGCGCTGCGTCCAGTGCCATGCCGCCGCGCCGAAGATGATGCCGGCCGCCGCCAAGGGCATCAAGCTGGACACGGCCGACGAGATCAAGGCGCACGCGCAGCTGATCTATCAGCAAGCGGTGCAGCAGAAGGCCATGCCGCTTGGCAACGTCACGCAGATCACGGACGACGAACGGGCGCTGCTGGGCCAGTGGTTCGAGGCCGGCGCCAAGACGACCAACTGATCCGCCAACTGATTGACGGGGATCCTCGCGGATCCCCACTGACCGAGCATCGGTGATCGACGGTCCGGTGGCCGTGCAGCTTGCGGCCGGAGGTCCGGACTGACGAGGGTTTGAACGGGGCGCATGCCCCGTTTTTTTGTTTCCGCACGGTGGGCCAGGGGCAGGGGGCAGGGGCCAGGGGCCTATTGCAGGTTCGCTATGTAGTTGGCGAGGTTCTGGATATCCGCGTCTGACAAGCCACGCGCCACGCTGGTCATGTTGCCGGCGTCATTGGTGCGCTTGTGCGCGCGGAAGTCTTCCAGTTGCTTGACGATATAGGCGTACTGCTGTCCGGCCACGCGGGGAATTTCATTCTGCCCGCTGAAGCTGCCGAGATGGCACATGGTGCAGAGCACCTCTTCGGACTTCTTCCTGCCGGCTTCCACTTTTTGCCCGTCTGCCTTGAACTGGGAAGAAATGGGTTTCTGCGCCGCGAAATAATCCGCCAGGTCCAGCATATCCTCGCGCGATAGCGGCGTGGCCATCGGCGTCATCGGCGGGTGGCCGCGGCGGCCTTCCTGGAAGTCCCTTAGCTGCACGTAGATGTAGCGCGCGGTCTGGCCGGCGAGCACCGGATAGCCCGGATTGCCGGGGTTTCCCGTCGGCCCGTGGCACGCCACGCAGGTTTCCGCCTTGCGCTTGCCGGCCTCGGGGTCGGCGCGCGCGATGCCGGCCGCGCATGCCAGCAACACGCACAGAACAAGCGCCATCCCCGGCAGCGCAAACTGCCGGGGCCGTCCGAGGGCGCTGCGCATGCCTATTGCACCGCGAACACCAGCACGGTGTTGCCGCGCTTGAAGTCCAGTTGCGTGTTGCCGCCCGCCGCTACCGCGATGTACTGCTTGCCGCCCACCATGTAGGAAACCGCGGGTGCGTTGACCCCGGCGCCGCACTGGTACTCCCACAGCTTCTTGCCCGTGCTCGCGTCGAAGGCCCTGAACAGGCCGTTGCCTTCCCCGTTGAACACCAGCCCGCCGGCGGTGGCCAGTACGCCGCCGATCAGCGGCTGCTCGGTCTTAAAGTCCCAGGCAACCTTGCCGGTATCGATATTGACGGCGGAGAGCTTGCCCCATTGCGCCTCGGACGGGATGGTCTTGAACGCGCCGCCCAGCCATAGCTTGCCACCGGGGTAGGGCGTCGCTTCCACCTGGTAAGTCATGGGCTGGTGCAGGTTGGCGGCATAGGCCAGCCGCGTCTTCGGGTCGAATGCCATCGGCGACCATTCCACGCCACCGTTGGCGCCCGGCAGCATGCGCGCGCCGGAGGCGGTGGGCAGCGTCCACATGTTCTCCTGCGGGATCATGGCCTGGGAGAAGCGGATCAGATGGCCATCGCGGCGGTCATGCACATAGATGTGGCCGGTCTTGCCGCCGTGGATCACGCCGGGAATCATCTGGCCGCTCTTGTCGCGCACGTCGACCAGGATCGGCGGGCTGGCGGCGTCAAGGTCCCACACGTCATGGGCGACATATTGGGAGTGCCATTTGTAGGCGCCGGTATCCAGGTCGACTGCCACCATCGAGTCGGTATAGAGGTTGTCTCCGGGGCGGATGGCGCCATACAGGTCGGGCGATGGGTTGCCCACCACGAAGATCGCCATCTTGTTCTTGCGGTCGATCGCCGGCGGCATCCAGACGCCGCCACCAAGGGACTTGTAGAAGTCGCCGCCCTTGTCGGCCAGTTGCTTCTTCTCCGCAGCGATGTCGCGCTTCATGTCGCGGCCCGTCGCGTCCATGGTGGCCCAGACGCCTTCATGCCCTTTCTCGGGGATGGTGTAAAAGGTCCACAGCAGCTTGCCGTCGGTGACGCTGTAAGCCTTGAGGAAGCCACGGATGCCGTACTCCCCGCCGTTGGTGCCGATCAGGATCTTGTCGTCCACCACGACCGGCGCCATGGTTTCCGAATAGCCCCGCTCGGGATCGGCGATCTGGGTTTCCCACAGCAACTTGCCGGTCCTGGCGTCGAGCGCGACCAGCTTGGCGTCGAGCGTGCCCATATAGAGACGGTCGCCGCTGACTGCCACGCCGCGATTGTTCGGGCCGCAGCAGAAAGTCGTGATCGGACCCATCTTGTGCTTGTAGTGCCAGAACTCCTTGCCGGTCGCGGCATCGATCGCATAGACGTGGTTGTAGGAGGTGGTCAGGAACATCACGCCGTTGACCACGATCGGCGCCGTCTCCATGGACTCGAGCACGGCGGTCTGGAACTGGAAGGCCGGCTTGAGCCTGGCGACGTTTTTGGTGTTGATCTGGCTGCCCGGGTAATAGCGGGTCTGCAGGTAGGAGCCGTTCGAGTGCAGCCAGTCGTTCGCGTTGCCGCCGGCGGCATCGAGTTGCGCCTGCGTAACCGATGGCAGGGGCCTGGTCATGGCGGCGCCGGTTGTCGTGGCAGCACCCTGGATTTCGTCCGCGCCGAAGGCGACGGTCGCAACGGACGCGGCGCAGGCGGCAAAGGCCAGGAGTAGCAGGGGGAGGGTCAACCGGGAGTGGCTGCGTGCTGAGAGCATGGGGAGCTCCTTTCTTGCATTCATTTGTGCCCCCCGGCTTTCCCAGGACAAAAGCATGTGCGCGTTGCGCACCGAGGCGGCCCGGGGTCAAAAGCAGTATAGGAAAGAGTGCAGGCAAAACAACCTTGTATCGCAATCGCCTGCATAACTGCCGCGCCGCAGCACGCGCTCGGACGTTCCTTGAATTTGCGCGCCTTACGCACCACACTTAGCCGGAAAGCGTGCAGCGATGAGGCTGGCAACATATGCGTGGCGGGGGAGACGGACATGGACGGACGCACAGGATGGCGCGCGGGGATCGCCGCGCTGCTTTGCGGCATTGGCATGTTGTGGCTGCCGGCAAGGGCAGACGACGACATCGGCCTCAATGCCCGCTTGCTCGCGGCCGCCAGGGCGGGCGACGCCGCGGGCGTGCGTGCCACGCTGCAACAAGGCGCGGCGGTGGACGCGCGCAACCGCATTGGCGATACCGCATTGCTCACCGCCAGCAAGCGGGGCCTGACCGAGATGGCGCGCACGCTGGTCGAGCACGGTGCCAATGTCAGCCAGGCCAATGTGCAGGGCGTCACGCCGCTGATGGCCGCGGCCTTTGGCGGCTATGAGGAGATCGTGGCGATGCTGCTGGTGCGCCATCCTGATCTGACAGCCACGGATCGCGTAAACAAGAGCGCCATGGTCTATGCGGCAGGCGAGGGCCACGCAGGGGTGGTGCGGCAGTTGCTGGATGCTGGCGTGGACGTCAACGCCACCTACGGCAACGGGCTCACCGCGCTGATGTGGGCGGCCGGCTACGACCGGGCCGATACGGTGCGCCTGCTGCTCGCCAAAGGTGCCAGGCAGGATCTGCGCGACAATCGCGGACTGACCGCGCGCGAGATCGCGGAGCAGGTGCACGCGTCGAAGGTGGCGAGCTTGCTGGACGCGCCGCGCTGAGCGCCTTGCTTGCGGCGCGGCAGGCCCGGCACCCGATGCCGGCCTGGCCCCCTGTCATGCCGGGATCCCGCTACCGCCTCGTCAGACCGCCTTACGCCGCGGTGCTGGCGGCGCCGGGATGGCGTCCGCATCCTCGCGCGTAGTTGGACCAAAGTCCAATATCTGCGGTCTTCCAACTGTCGTAGTCTTAATCGAGCGTCGAATCAGGTGGGGCCCTGCGGTGCCTGTATGGGGAATTTCGCCATGAGCAAAGTCAAACCGTTCGTCGCCGTGGTTGATGACGACGAATCGGTGCGTCGTGCCATCAAGCGGCTTTTGCGCTCCATCGGGCTGTCGTCGGAAACGTTCAAAACCGGGGATGAGTTCCTGGATATGTTCGATTCCATTCCTTCATATCGCCCGGGCTGTGTCGTGCTCGATGTGCAGATGCCCGGTCTGAACGGGCTTGAGGTCCAGCGGCGGCTCACGGGCAGCGGCATCCCGGTGATCTTCATCACGGCGCATGACGAAGCCGGTGTCCGCGAGCAGGCATTGGCGGCTGGAGCGGCGGCCTATCTGCGCAAGCCGTTTAACGATGAGATCTTTATCAAGGCCGTGCGCACGGCCATCGATTCGACTTCCGATGGGTGAGGAACGCCAGCCGGCTTCGAGCGCCCGGCGAGCGGCTATTGGTTATTGGCTATTGGACCAAGGTCCAATTGCTTTGGCGGGACCCGGATATCACTATGGATGTGACCCGGAAAGAATCTCAGGTGGGAATGCGCTTTACGCCATGTCGTAGTTTTCTGAATGGAGCACGCATCATGATCAAGTACCTTCGGCTCATTCTCGCGATTCCGGTCTTGCTGGTCGCGGTAGCCTGTTCGACCCAGCAGACGTCAACCGTGGGCAATGACCCGCAGCTGGAAGCGGCCGCGCGTGCGGCCCTGACAAAGCTGAATGAGACGAATCCCAGGACCAAGAACCTCCTGACCGCGGCGAAGGGGGTTCTGGTGTTCCCCGACATCATGAAAGCGGGCTTCCTCGTGGGCGCGCAAGGTGGCAACGGCGTGATGTTTGCTCCGGATGGCACGGTGCTGGGGTACTACAACGCCACGGCGGTCTCGTACGGCCTGCAGGCAGGCGCCCAGACCTTCTCACTGGCAATGTTCTTCATGAACGACAAGGCTCTGAGCGATCTCAACGATAGCGACGGGATGTCGGTCGGCGTCGGGCCGAGCGTTGTCGTGGTGGACGAGGGCGTTGCAAAATCCATGACCAGCCAAAACCTGACATCGGACGTCTACGCCTTCATCTATGGGCAGCAGGGATTGATGGCCGGCCTCGGCTTGCAAGGTCAGAAGATCACAAAGCTCAGTCGCTGAGGCGGATCGTGGCGCCCGTTCAGTCGGGGCGCCACTTTCAGCAAGCGCGCGTCGTGTCTGTTCAGTGCGGCGCGCGTTAGCTGCGCGTGGCGACAGACGAGTGCGCCGTTTGGTCAGGAAGTATTGGGAGTTCCACGCCATGCTACGAATGCAGCGAGTCTCAACCGGTCTGATCGCGTGGATGCTGGCGTTCGGTGCTGCCGCGCAGCAGCCCATTATCTATCCGGCTAAAGGGCAGAGTCCGCAGAAGCAAAACTCGGATACGGCCGATTGCCAGTTGTGGGCGAAGCAGAATACGGGGGTGGATCCGGTGGCCATCGCGCAGCAATCCGGTCAACCGAGCGCCCCGCAGCAACAAGGCGGCCGGGTCAGGGGGGCGGCAGGCGGCGCGGCGGTAGGCGCAGCGGTGGGTGCGATCGCGGGCGATGCCGGCAAGGGTGCGGCGGCTGGCGCGGTCACGGGGACAGTGGTCGGCGGCACGCGTCAGCGCCGCAGCAACCAGGCCGCGGCCGAACAGCAGCAAGCGGGCCAGCAGCAGGCTTCTCAGCAGATGGCGACATTCAACCGGGCGGTGGCGGCATGCATGACAGGCCGGGGATACACAGTGCAGTAGAGCAGCAGAGCAGTGGAGCAGTAGAGGGCAGGGCCGGAGAGTTGGGGATCCACAGATGACGACGAAACCAGGGCGAACCGCGTCTGCGACCGCATGGCGCAGTGACGCGGCGGCGATCGTGCTCGACAAGTTCCTCAGCGCAATGGCGCTGACGCGGGTGAATCGGGGGGACGCGCTTGTGTTGCCCGGCAACGGCATGCCGCCGTAGCTGGCTGCGGATCTGGCTTGCTTGCGTTGTGTTCCAGGAGTCCGAGTTCCCAATGGGAGACTCAAATGGTGATCTCACCTTCGCGGATCGTAAACGTCGGTTGCAGGCAAGCGCGCAACCGTGCCCGCCTGCTGGCCGCGTTTTCCGGTGCGACTTTAGTGCTGCTTGCCGGTTGCCATAAGCCGGCGAACGAGTTGCCGCGCGCGGCAATCGAAGTGACGGTCGTGACTGTCGCGCAGCGTGATACGCCGGTCGAATTCGAGTTCACCGCCCAGACGCAAAGCTCGCGCGAGGTCGAGATTCGCGCACGCGTCGATGGCTTCCTGGAGAAGCGCGTCTATACCGAGGGCGCGCTGGTGCGTGCCGGGGAGACGCTCTTCCTGATGGACGCCAAGCCATTCGAAGCGGCGCTCCAGTCGGCAAAGGGCCAGCTCGCGCAGCAGCAGGCCAGGCTCACGGTGACCAAGGCCAATCTGGCACGCGTGATTCCGCTAGCTGCGCAGAATGCTCTCAGCCAGAAGGACCTTGACAACGCGACGGGCAACGAGAAGGAGGCCGAGGCCGCCGTGATCGCCGCCCAGGGCGAGGTCCGGACCGCGGAACTCAACCTGAGCTACACGACGATCAAGTCCCCGCTCCTGGGTGTGTCGAGCTTCGCAAGGCAGCAGGACGGCAGCTATGTGACCGCGGCCGCGACGGGCCTGCTTACCTATGTTTACCAGCTTGACCCCATGTGGGTGAACTTCAGCATCTCCGAAAATGAACTGCTGTCCTATCGCGACCAGGTCGAGAAGGGCCAGTTGCGGTTTCCTCCCAACAATGACTTCGAGGTCACGGTTGTGCTTGCCGATGGCAGCCTGTTCCCTGACCGCGGCCGTATCAACTTCACCAATCCGGCATTCAACACACAAACCGGAACCTTCCTCGTGCGGGCCTCGTTCGCCAACCCGCAAGGCACCCTGCGCCCCGGACAGTTCGTGCGCGCCCGGGTTGCCGGCGCGGTGCGCCCGAATGCGATTCTCGTGCCACGACGTGCCGTGCTGCAGGGTTCCAAGAGCCATTTCGTCTGGACTGTCGACAAAGATTCGAAAGGCCATCAACGGGTTGTCGAACCCGGGGAATGGAACGGTGATGACTGGTTCATCAACGCGGGCCTGAAAGCCGGCGAGCGGATCGTCGTCGACGGCGCCATTCGCGTCGTCGCCGACACGCCGCTGAAAATCACTCAGGCGCCGGCCCAGAAAGCCGCCGCCGATACGCCGCGCAGCGAAGAGCAAAGCCTGTCGCGGCGTCAGTCTGACACTAGCGCGACGAACTGACCGGGCAGGCGAAATGAACATTTCCCATTTCTGCATTGACCGGCCGATCTTCGCGTCGGTCATTTCGATCGTAATCACGCTCGGCGGCGCGCTGGCGATGCTCAACCTGCCCATCGCGCAGTATCCCGACATTACGCCGCCGCAAATTACCGTCTCCGCCACGTACCCCGGTGCTACCGGGGACGTGGTGGCAAACAATGTCGCGGCGCCGATCGAGCAGCAGGTCAACGGCGCGGACAACATGATCTACATGAACTCTTCGAGTTCATCGACCGGCAACTTCACCCTTAACGTCTTTTTCGAGATCGGCACCAACCCCGAGCTTGCCCAGGTCGACGTGCAGAACCGGGTGAACCTGGCGCTGCCGCAATTGCCTTCGTCGGTTCAGGCGCAAGGCATCCAGGTGCAGAAAAAATCCTCGGCGTTCATGATGGTCCTCGCCATCTATTCGCCCAGCGAACGCTACGATGCAACCTACATCGCCAACTACACCAACATCTACGTGCTGGATGCGCTAAAGCGCATACCCGGCGCCAATCAGTCGAGCATCTTCGGTACGCCCGATTACGCGATGCGTATCTGGCTCAAGCCTGACCGCATGGCGCAGCTCGGTATCACGGCCTCCGACGTGCAGAAGGCCGTCGCCAACCAGAACCAGCAGTTCGCGGTCGGCAGCATCGGCCAGTCGCCAACCGGCGCGGCAGTCGAGCAGTCGTTCGCGGTAACCACCACCGGCCGCCTGAGCAATCCGGCCGAGTTCGAGAACATCATCCTGCGCGCGGCGAGCGGCGATGCCGCGATGGTGCGTCTCAAGGACATCGGTCGTGCCGAACTCGGCAGCAAGGACTATTCGATCCGCAGCAAGTTCCAGGGCAAGCCGGCGACGGTGATCGCCGTCTATCAGCAGCCGGGCGCCAATGCGCTCGACGTGTCCAACCAAGTGCGCAAGACGCTGGCGGAAATGAAGAAGTCGTTTCCGGAAGGGCTTGAGTACGAAGTCGCGATGGACACGACCGAGTTCACCCGTGCGTCGATCTCGGACGTCATTCACACCTTCTTCGAAGCGCTCGTGCTGGTGGTGATCGTCGTGTTCGTATTCCTGCAGAGCCTGCGCGCCACGTTGATCCCGGTGCTGGCGGTCCCTGTGTCGATTGTCGGTACCTGCATGGGCATGATGGCGCTCGGGTTTTCGATCAACATGCTGACCTTGTTCGGCATGGTGCTCGCGATCGGCATCGTGGTGGACGACGCCATCGTGGTGATCGAGAACGTCGAACGGAATATGAGCGTTCACAAGCTGAATCCGACGGACGCCGCCAAGCGGGCCATGGACGAAGTCACGGGGCCGGTGATCGCCATCGTGCTTGTGCTGTGCGCGGTATTCGTGCCGGTGGCGTTCCTTGGGGGCATTACCGGACAACTGTACAAGCAGTTCGCCATCACCATTGCGATCTCGGTGGTGTTCTCGGGGCTGGTCGCGCTCACGCTGTCGCCTGCGCTGGCGGCGTTGCTGCTGAAACCCGGACACCATGAAAAGAAGGGCTTCTTCAAGTGGTTCGAGAATGCCTTCGCGCGGATGACCGCTGGCTATACGAACCTGGTGAAGATGGTCATCAAGCGCTTCGCGGTGGCCCTGGTGCTGTTCGTCGGCATGATCGCGCTTGCGGTTGTCATGATGCGGTCGATCCCGACTTCGTTTCTGCCACCCGAGGACCAGGGCTATCTGCTCGGGGCGGTGATCATGCCGGACGCGGCGAGCCTGGATCGCACCGGGGCGGTGTCCCAGCATGTCACCGACTACTTCATGAAGCAGCCGGCCGTGGGCAGCGTCACGGTGGTCGACGGCTATAGCCTGCTCGACAGCCAGAACAAGAATAACGCCGGGGCGTTCTTTATCGGTTTCAAGAGCTTCGACGAGCGCTATAAATTCGCCAACATCAAAACGCAGAACGCGCGCGCCGTGCTGATCGACGCCTACGAGCAACTCTCGAAGGTAAAAGAGGGGATCATCCTGCCGGTCAATCCGCCTTCGATCCCGGGGCTAGGTACGACCGGCGGCACGGAGATGTGGATCCAGAGCAAAGGGGACGGTACCATCCCGCAACTCGCGGGCGTGGTGAATGACTTCATCGCCAAGGCGAAGCAAAGGCCCGAACTGGCCCGTGTCACGTCGACATTCAATGCAGCGGCACAGCAGCTGCTGGTCAACGTGGACCGTGAAAAGGCGGAAACGCTGGGGGTGCCGGTCGAGGAAGTGTACAGCGCGATGCAGACCATGTTCGGCTCGCTGTACGTCTCGCAGTTCAATCGTTCGAGCCGGCTGTGGCAGGTCATTCTGCAGGCGGAGCCGTCCTATCGGCTCAAGCCCGGGGATCTCGACCAGATCTTCGTGCGCGGCAAGACCGGCAACATGGTCCCGATAAAGGCCGTGGTGACCACCAAGTTCGTCACCGGTCCGGATCTGGTGACGCGTTTCAATAATTTCCCGGCGGTCAAGATTACCGCCAATGCGGCCCCGGGATACAG
Source organism: Cupriavidus sp. SK-3 (assembly GCF_000611145.1). Lineage (NCBI taxonomy): Bacteria > Pseudomonadati > Pseudomonadota > Betaproteobacteria > Burkholderiales > Burkholderiaceae > Cupriavidus > Cupriavidus sp. SK-3. The sequence goes on from NZ_JFJV02000018.1 coordinate 112,716, forward strand.
CTCGGGGCAGGTCCTTTCCACGCTGCAAGAGGTGGCGGACGAGGTGATGCCCAACGACTACGGGGTGGGGTGGAGCGGCGAGGCGTACGAAGCCCTGAAGGCCAGCAGCTCGTCGGCGCTTGTGTTCGTGTTCGGCCTGGTCATGGTGTTCCTGATTCTCGCGGCGCAGTACGAGAAGTGGAGCTTGCCGGTGGGCGTGCTGATGGCGGTGCCGTTCGCGCTTTTCGGCGCGTTGCTTGCCATCCTGCTGCGTGGCCTCGAGAACGACGTCTACTTCCAGATCGGCCTGACGATGCTGGTCGCGCTGGCGGCCAAGAACGCGATCCTGATCTTCGAGTTTGCCGTGCTGAACCGGGAGCAGGGGGAGTCGGTCTACGACGCCGCCGTCACGGCGGCGACCGAACGGCTGCGCCCGATTGTGATGACCTCCCTGGCCTTCATCCTGGGCTGCGTGCCGCTGGCGATTGCGCTTGGCGCTTCGGCGAACAGCCGGCATTCGATCGGGACCGGCGTCATTGGCGGCATGCTCGGCGCCACGGTGATCGCGGTGTTTTTCATCCCGATGTTCTTCTACGTGCTCGAAACCATGTCGGAGAAAAAAGGCGGGGGCAAGAAGACTCCCGGTCCGGAAGGCGGCGCGCCTGGCGAGCCGGCACCGGGCTCCATTGGGGCGGGAGCGGGCGGCCCGACGGCCACGCCGTCCGCCAGACGCGAGGACGAATGACATGCGCACTTCGGCTCTTTCGCTAATGGCCTTGCTGACGCTCGGCGGCTGCCTGCTCGGGCCGAACTACCAGCGGCCGGCCGTCAACACGCCGGCTACCTTCCGCTTTGCCGAAGCGGATGCGCAGGATCTCGTCAATACGACCTGGTGGGTGCAGTTCGAGGATCCGGCGCTCAACGATCTGATCGCGACGGCGCTGGCCGAGAACAAGGACGTGAAGATCGCGGCGGCGCGCGTCGAACAGTTTCTCGGGCAGTTCCAGAGCACGCGCTCGCAGTTGTTCCCGCAACTCGGCGCGGGCGCCGGGGCACAGCGTGAGCGTGTGCCGCTAGGGACGGCGGCATTGCCGTCCGGTGTCGGGCAGGTATTCAACCAGTACCAGGCGACGCTCTCCGCAGCATGGGAGATCGATGTCTTCGGCAAGTTGCGCCGCCAGACGGAGTCCGCCCGGGCGAGCCTGCTGGCGAGCGAGGAAGGCAGGCGTGCGACGATCCTGACGCTGGTGGCTTCCGTGGCGTCGTCGTATGTGAACCTGCTGTCGCTCGACCGGCAACTGGAAATCGCCAAGGCGACCGTGGCAAGCCGGGCAGAGTCGGTGCACGTATTCGAGTTGCGCTACAAGGGCGGGGAAGTGTCGCAGATGGAGCTGGCGCAGAGCCAGTCCGAATACGAGTCCTCGCTGTCGACGATTCCGCAGATCGAACTCCAGATTGCGCAACAGGAGGATGCGCTATCCATCCTCCTGGGGCAGAACCCGCAACCGATCCAGCGTGACCGCAGGCTGGACGACCTGGTGTTGCCATTGGTGCCTGCCGGGCTGCCATCCGAACTGCTCGAACGCCGCCCCGACCTGCGGCAGGCCGAGCAGGACCTGATCGCCGCCAACGCGCTGATTGGCGCGGCGCGGGCGCTTTACTTCCCGTCAATCTCGCTGACCGGCGTGTTCGGCACGGCGAGCACCCAGTTCTCGCAACTCTTCACCGGCCCGGCCAGGTTGTGGTCATACGCAGGTGCGGTGACCGTGCCAATCTTTACCGCGGGCAACATCAGCGGGCAGGTCAAGCAGGCCGAGGCGCTGCAGCAACAGGCGCTGTTCACGTACCAGAAGGCAATCCAGGTGGCTTTTCAGGAGGTCGCGGACTCGCTGGTGTCGCTGCAGAAGACGCGCGAAAAACTCGTCGTGCAGGGCCGGCAGGTCGATGCGCTGGCGACCTATGCGCGGCTCGCACGGCTGCGCTACGAGGGCGGATACACAAGCTACATCGAAGTGCTGGATGCCGAACGCAGCCTCTTCAACGCGCAACTGAGCTACGCGCAAGCGCAAGGGACGGTCTTTACCTCAAGCGTGAATCTCTATAAGGCAATGGGTGGCGGCTGGGTGGTCGACGCCGAACGCATGACCTCGGTGGTGTATGGCGACGGCAGCAAAGCCGTGCCGCCGGACGCCTCGCCTTCCGGCACCAGCAAATCACTGCCATGACAGCGGCGCGCCTGATCGCCTGCCACGAGTGCGACCTGCTGCAGCGCGAGACGGCCCTGCCGATCGCCGGCGTCGCACGCTGCCGGCGCTGCGGCGCGGAACTCTATCGAAGCCGCCCGGCGAGCCTCGATCGCGCGCTCGCATTGACGCTCGCCGCGATCGTGCTGTTCATCGTGGCGAACACGTTTCCGGTGGTGGGCCTGTCGGTGAACGGCGACCTCGTCCAGACGACGCTGTTCGGCGCGGTCCGGATCCTCTATCGCGATGGCATGTGGCCACTCGCCGGTCTCGTGTTCGTTACCACGCTCATGATGCCGCTGCTGAGAATGCTGGCGATGACGTATCTCCTGCTGCCGCTGCGGTTGCGGCGGTTGCCGCGCCGGCCCGACCTGGGGTTTCGCATACTGGAACTGGCAGCACCCTGGGGCATGACTGAAGTCCTGATCCTTGGCATGCTGGTCGCTCTGGTCAAACTCGCGCATATCGCCACCGTGGTGACCGGCGTCGCCATGTGGGCGTTCGGGGCGGTGATGCTCCTGCTTGCCGCTGCGGCCTCCGCGTTCGACGTTCGCGATCTGTGGGCCCGGATTGATGCGGCGTCGCACGCAAGGGGAAGCGGCGTGATCGCTGCCTCCGCCACCACGGCGGCCCGCGCGGGCCTGCTGGTCTGCCACAGCTGCGGACTGTTGTCGCGGCCGGCTCCTCATGCCCATGAAGGCAGCTGCCCGCGTTGCGGCACGCATCTGCACTTCCGCAAGCCGGCCAGCATCGCCCGCACCTGGGCGTTCCTGATTGCAGCGATGATCCTGTATATCCCGGCCAACTTGCTGCCCGTGATGGACACGAGCTCGCTCTTCGGCTCGGAGGAGGACACGATCCTGAGCGGTGTGGTCTACCTCTGGACCTCCGGTGCCCGGTTGCTGGCGTGCGTGGTCTTTATTGCGAGTATCGCGGTGCCGATGCTCAAGATCATCGCCATGCTGTTTCTCGTCAGTTCGGCTCAGTTCCACTCGCGGTGGCTGCGTGGGTGGCGGACGCGCATCTATCGCCTGGTGGAGATTGTCGGGCGCTGGTCGATGCTCGACATTTACGTCATCACGCTTCTGGTTGCACTGGTGCAGTTCAGTTCACTGGCGACGATCAAGGCCGGCCCCGCCTCGGTGGCGTTTGGCGCGGTGGTGGTGCTGACGATGTTCGCCGCGATGTCGTTCGACCCGCGTTTGATCTGGGATGCCGTGGAGAAGGATCGTGGCCAATCCTCCTGAACAAAACGACGAACCCGGCTCGCCTGACTTTCCCGAGGTGGCAGTCACGCAGCGCTCGCGCTGGCGCCTGCAACTCGTCTGGCTGGTGCCGCTGGTCGCGGTGCTGATCGGTGGCTGGCTCGCGATGCAGGCGATCCTCCAGAAAGGTCCGACCATCACCATCAGCTTCAACACCGGTGAAGGTATCGAGGCGGGAAAGACCAAGATCAAGTACAAGGATGTAGACATCGGCGTCGTCAAGAGCGTCGCCCTGTCGAAGGACCACCGCGGCGTCATTGCAAGCGCTGAACTGGCCAAGGACGCGACGGATCTGCTGGTCGACGACACCCGCTTCTGGGTGGTGCGGCCGCGCATCTCGGGCGGGACGGTATCGGGCCTGGGCACGCTGTTGTCCGGCTCGTATATCGGCACGGATGTCGGCACCCAGGCCAAGGCGCGGCGCGACTTCGTCGGCCTCGAGATCCCGCCGGTTTTCGCAAAGGACGTCCCCGGGCGGGAGTACGTGCTCAAGAGCGAGGACATGGGCTCGCTCGACATCGGAACGCCCGTTTTCTTCAGGCGCTTGCAGGTCGGCCAGATTTCCTCCTACACCATGGACCCCGACGGAAACGGTGTCACGCTGCGGGTATTTATCAACGCACCCTACGACAAGTACGTGCATGACAATACGCGCTTCTGGCATGCAAGCGGCGTCGATGTGTCGCTCGATACGGGCGGTGTGAAGGTCAATACGCAATCGATGGTGGCGATCCTCATTGGCGGGGTCGCATTTCAATCCCCCGATGATGCGGAGAGCGGGCCGCAGGCCGAGGCCAACGCCCAATTCGACTTGTTCCGGGATCGCGCGGAGGCGATGAAGCGCCATGACAAGATTTCCGAGGCATTCGTGCTGAGCTTCAAGGAGTCGGTACGAGGCCTGACGATCGGCGCGCCTGTCGATTTCCGCGGCATCGTGGTGGGCGAGGTGACAGGCATATATACGCGCTTCGACCGGGAAAAGAAGGAATTCAGCATTCCGGTCGAGGTGCGCCTTTATCCGGAGCGCTTCACGTCGCGCTACGAATCGGGAGTCAAGGGCAAGGGGGGCAGGATCACGGACAACCCTCACGCGCTTGCCATCTGGCTGGTTGAACATGGCTTCCGCGGCCAGCTGAGAACCGGAAACCTGCTGACCGGGCAGCTTTACGTCGCACTGGATTTCTTTCCAGCGGCTCCCAAGGCGACGGTGGACTGGGACGCCAAGCCTCCGGAATTGCCGACCGTTCCTGGTGGCCTGCAGTCGCTTCAGGATTCGATCACAAGCCTGGTTGCCAAGCTCAACAAGGTGCCGTTCGAGGGCATTGGGAAGGATGTCCGCGTGACCTTGCAGAATGTGGACAAGCTGCTCAAGACGCTCGACGCGGAAGTGGCGCCGGAGGCGCGCGCCGCGATCGTTTCGGCGCGCACGNCGGGGGGCGCGCGCCGCGATCGTTTCGGCGCGCACGGCGCTCGATTCGGCAAACACCGCGATGCAGCCGGACTCGGCGCTGCTGCAGAGTACCGCCGATACGATGCGGGAACTGTCGCGCACGGCGGCATCGCTTCGCGCTCTCGCGGACTATCTCGAACGCCATCCGGAAGCGCTGATTCGCGGCAAGACGGAGGACAAGAAGTGATGCGCTCTCTTTTTCTGACAGCTGCGCTACTTGCGGCCTCGATGCTTGGCGGCTGCGCGAGTTCGCCTCAGGCAGCTTTCTATACTCTGAGTCCGGAGGGGGCAATGGCGCCCGTTGACGCCGGTGTTGCGCCACTCGCTGTCTCAATCGGGCTGGTAGCGGTGCCGGAGATTGTCGACCGCCCGCAACTGGTGCTGCGGGTCAATGCGACAGAGGTAAGGATTGACGAGTTCGCGCGCTGGGCCGAGCCGCTGAAGAGCCAGGTTGTGAACGTGATGGCTGCAGACCTGGCCCAGCTCCTTCCCGGTGCGCGTGTTTCAAGCTATCCGCAATGGGCGGACCGGGCGACGGCGTATCAGGTCGCGGTCGACATTCAGCGCTTCGATTCCGCACCGGGCGATGCGGCGACAGTCTCGGTGTTGTGGCTGGTGCGGCCGCCAAAACAGGGAACGCCGGTGAGCGGCCGGAGTATCGTGAGCGAGCCTGCCGGCGCGCCTGGTTACGATGCGCTCGTCGCCGCGCACAGCCGGGCGCTGGCCGCGGTCTGCCGCGATATTGCCGCGGCGATCCGCTCGACGCGTGGCGAGTGACACCACTGGGCGTGGCGCCGATCAGGGACCGGAGCTCTCGCTCGCGACCCGTAGCGACACCAGCCGCGCCAGCACGATCGCCGGATAGAGCTGGCCGATCAGCGCCTCAAGAATGGCAAGCGCCCGTGCAGGATTGGCGATCGGCGTGATGTCACCATAGCCTACCGTCGTCAGCGTGACAAAGCTGAAGTAGAGCCAGACCGAGTGATCTGAAGACGTGTAGGTGTTCGGGATTCCGGCGTAGGCGCCGGGGATGTGAATGCTGACAAGGTGGTCGGCCTCCGCCCAGACGACGCCGATCAGTATGTAGAGGGACACGGCGCCCAGGATCCTGTCGAATGTCACCGTGCCGGGGCTGAAAACCCTGATCCCGATGACCACGCCAAGAAGGCCAAGTGAAATGAGCGCGGTTTCGCCAATTATCATCCCCTGCGCGTGCGCGTGCGCCGGCGCAAAGAGCCATCCCGCCCAGCGCACCAGCAGCGCCGCACCGGCGACCAGCGCGACGATCAGGAACTGCAAGCGGCGGTCCGACACTGCAACCACGCCGGTCAGCAGAATAAGTGACAGGAGCAGCTCCCGCATCAGCCGCGCGTGGAGGCTGTTCGGCGCCACGGAAAACGGCACGAAGAACACAAGCAGGAGGAGCAGGACCAGGAGAGCTACCATGCTGCCGCCGCGTAGTTTCTCCGGGTGCTCACGCCACCATTGCACACGTGCCATAGCCGCTCCCATGCGCGCCGGAGGCGGGCGCAGCCATGCCGGTGGCCACGCATACTCTCGACGCATTCCGGAACGAACTTACCATCGCGGAAGAGCCGGCACCATGGGACCTTGGTCCAATTGCGTCGTCCCGCGCGGGGAGCAAGATATGGGAGTGTCCCTCTTTTCCAATGCCGCTCCATCGCCATGCGTGCCATGGCAATGTGTCCTGCCAGCCATCTGGGGAGCATGCCGCGTAACGCGGTGGGAATCCTGGCGGATCGATGGCCAGGACCGGGTCTGCCGGACTGCCGTAGTGTTGGGTACCTCTTTGGATACCCACGGGCGCCGTGCCCGTGACCACATGCGGAGGGTTGAAGCATGAACCACCTCGTCATCGCCCTGATCGTATTCGGGTGTGTATTCGGCAGTTCGCTGGTTGGCATGTGGGCGCGCGCCATACTGCCGCCACACCACCTCAGTGATCAGTCCATCAATGTTGTCAAGATGGCGACCGGCCTGATCGCAACGATGGCCGCGCTGGTGCTCGGGCTGCTGGTGTCGTCGGCAAAGGGCACGTTTGACACCACCAGCGCCGAGCTGGTGCAGAATTCCGCCAGCGTCATCCACCTCGATCGCGTACTGGCCAAGTATGGGCCGGAAACGCGGGAGGTCCGGGGCTTGCTTAAGAGTATCTACGCTGAAAAGGTCCAGATCCTCGGGTCCGGAGACGCGGCACTGGTGGGCAGGCTGGGCGACGCCGAGGCGGTCGCCAAGCTGGAGGACTTCCAGCGCACGCTGGAGGCACTGGCGCCCCGCGACGATCAACAGCGTCAACTGAAGGCGCAAGCCCTCCAGATTCTCGATACCGCGTTTGCTGCGCGCTGGCTCGCGTTGCTGCAGATGAAGTCTACGATCCCGGTATCCTTGCTGATCGTGCTGGTGCTGTGGCTCTCCATCGTGTTCGGCACCTTTGGCATGTTCGCCGACCGCAACGGGACCATTATTGCCGCCCTGATGTTGTGCGCGCTATCGACTTCGGGGGCGATTTTCCTGATCGAGGAAATGAGCACGCCGCTCAACGGCATGGTCACCGTGTCGCTTGCACCCATGCGCGACGCGCTCGCCCATCTCGGCCAGTAGGTCAGCGGTCAAACCACCGGTATTGAAGCGTAATGGAAACGGTCTGGAAGTTGCCGCCGATGCGTGCTGTCAGCCCACGCGACCACGCGAGCTTCGCGGACCATTGCGCCGCGAGCGGAACGGACAGCGTGGCGCCGTAGCGCACAGTGCGCTGCAGATCCTGGCCCTGAGCGCCATTTACGCTTGTCTGGCCGCCAGTGAAATACGTCACGTCCGTAGCGAGCCAAAGGCCGGGTCGCCAGTTATAGCCTCCGTGCCATTGGAATACAGGCAGCGGTTCCTGGCTGCGCCGACGGCCGCCGAAGAAGTCGTTGTTGTCGGTGAAGAACCACACGCCCGCCATACCCTCCACGAACCAGTTGCCGAGTGGCTGGGACAACCCGATCTCGGGCTTGAATGCCCAACGATTCGAACCCACGTTCACCAGGCGCGATGGCAGGTACTGGCCGGTCGGCGCGACCACGCTGAGGCTGGCGCCGAGTGAAGCGGTGGGGCTGCGTCGCGCGAATTGCTCCGGAGTGAGCGCCTCGCCACCCAGCAGAATCACGGCAAATCTCATCCTGATGTCACCCATGCCTGACCGGTAGGCGTGCCCGGGCGCGCCCTCGACGTTGCCGGTCAGGTCCGCATTGGCGTAAGGAACCAATAACGCGACGCTCGCCGTACGTCCCGCAATCCCGAAGCTATGGGAATAGCCGGCCGCGTAGGTATTGATCGTGGCTTGCAGGTCTGTAACCGGCAGCGAAGGATCCAGCAAGACCTCGCCGCTCGATCGCGCATAGTTGACCAGCAGGAAGTTCGTTCCGACCGGCACGGCGGAATAGGCGCGCGGCTCCATTTCCTGCGCAGACCCGGAGGCTGCCCAAAGGAGGATCATGCCGGCGCTCGCGTACCGGAGGCGCCGCACGGCATGTGTCGTCAATGCTGCCCGCTCCGCGCGCCATCTGCGCGCTTCAGCCGACTTTGATTGCGTGGAGGGCGAGTCAATCGGCATGTCTTTGCCAGAGGCATGGGAAGCCGGTGGAAATGATCTACTCTGTAGCAGAGGATGCGATGGCGCAAGGTGTTTGTGCCGGCCATGACAAGGGGTAGCCATGAGAGTTCTAGCTTTGTTGGCATGCGTGATGCTTTGTTCGAACGCGTTTGCCGAATGCACCACGAACGCGCGTGGTGTTGTCGAGTGCAACAATGGAGAATCGGCTGGTGCATATAACCGGAACACGGGCAACGCCGTCGTATCCGAAAAAAATCAGAATGGCGTGACGACGACAGAGACGAGCAAGGGTGGAGAGGCCAAGACCAAGAATGGCAAGGGCGTATACACGAGTCCGAGCGGGAAGACATGCGCCAAGACTGCCCGTCATCAGGGATGCAACTGAAGATCCACGGATGGGGGCAGGCCCGGCAGGTGCTGTCATGCGGCCGTGACTGACTCAGGGCTCCGGGGCGGGTGAGGGGGCGGAAGCTGGATGCCAGCCTTATCGGTGACCCGCACCAGTTCCGCCAGTGAGTGTGCCTCCATCTTCTTCATCACGCGGGCGCGGTGGACCTTGATGGTCTTTTCGGCGGTGCCCAGTTCGCATGCCATTTGCTTGTTCAGGCGGCCTTCGACCACCAGCGCCAGCACTTCCCGCTCGCGCGGCGTGAGCCGTTCGATACGATTTTGGATCGATTCGATTTCGATTCGGCTCGCGAGCGCTTGCGACGCGCTCCCCAAAGCGGATTCGATGGCATTGAGCAGGTCGGTATCGCTGACCGGCTTCACCAGGAAGTCGGTCGCGCCCGCCTTCATCGCGCTGACGCTCATCGGGATATCGCCGTGTCCGGTGAGGAAGATGATCGACAGCGGCATGCCTGCTCCGCGCAATTCACGCTGAAACTCCAGTCCGTTCAAGTCGGGCAGTTGCACGTCGAGTACCAGGCAGGCGTTGTGGTCCGCGGACGGACCGCATTCGAGGTACGCACGGAACTCGAGCGCCGATCCGAACCCTTCGGCCCGGTAGCCTGCGGAGCGGATCAGGCGCGTCAACGCCCGGCGCACTGCGTCGTCGTCATCCACCACGAAGACGGTTGGTTTGGCGTGGTTCATGGTCGTTGTCCGGAGTGAATCGGCTCGGCCTCGGCGGCGATGGGCAAGGTGAAATGGAAGGTGGCGCCCTGGCCAGTGTTGTTTTCCGCCCAGATACGGCCCCCATGCATTTCAACAATGGTGCGGCTGATCGAGAGCCCGAGCCCGAGCCCGTCGCGCTTCGACGTATAGAACGGCTTGAAGAGCTTGTCCAGCTTGTCGGCGGCGAGGCCGGGCCCGCGATCGCGCACCGAGACGCGCACCATGCCGGCACCATCGAGCGCGGCATCTACCACGATCTCGCGATCATGGGCCGAGCGGGACTCTGTCGCGTGGAAGGCGTTAAGCAACAAATTCAGCACGACCTGTTGCACCTGGACGCTGTCGCCCTGCACGGGGGGCAGGCTGGCATTGATATTCGGCAGCACGCGGATGCCGCGCACGATCGCGTCGCTGTGCACCAGCAGGACCACGTCGCCGATGACGCGGGCAAGGCTGAGGGGCGCCGCCTCGAGTTCGCCTTTCTTGACGAGCGCACGGATCCTGCGAAGCACCTCGCTCGCGCGGTGGTTGTCCTCGACCAGGTCCTGCAGGATCTCGCGCACTTCGGCAAGATTGATCGGCTGCGTCGCCATGAATCGCTGGGCTGCCTGCGCGTTGCTCAGGATGGCCGTGAGCGGCTGGTTCAATTCGTGCGCGAGCGAACTTGCCAGTTCTCCGAGCGTGGAGACGCGCGTCAGGTGGGCGAGCTCTTGCCTGTTGCGCTGCAGTTCGTACCGCTCTGTCCGGTCAATGATGACTGTCAGCGTAAGCGGGTCCCCGTCGGACGAAGTGCGGTTGGCTGTGATTTCCGCCGGGAATTCGGTGCCATCCTTGCGCCGCGCGAACAGGTCACGCGTACCACCTGTCGCTCCGGCCGGCGGCGCGTGCACCGTGCGGGCGCGGCGGGCGGGATCGGTGGCGCCCTGCAATCCAGGAACGAGTGTGTCCGCGCTAGCGCCGATCAGCTCATCCTGGCGATAGCCGAAGAGCGTTTCCACGCCGGCATTGGCCAGCACGATCCTGCCATGCGCATTCGTCATCAGTATGGCGAACGGCAGCAGTTCCAGCGTGCGGCGCAATGTCTCCTCGCGCGGGCTTTCATGCAGATCACCGCTTGCTTGCGTGGGGACATCATGCGGCGCAAGGTGAACGGCGATTCGCCGGAACCGCTCGGCGGCCGCGAGGCGCGCGCGGATGGGGCGCCAGCTCTGCCGCCAGTACTGGCGAGATCCTGGCGCCTCGCGAGGGCACGGCTGTTCCGCGGGCGCTCCTGCGGCCTGCTGCTCCCGGGTTGCGTTGGCGACACGGGTGACACGGGCGCGCAGGAAGTCAAAAGTAAGAGGAAAAGGCCGGTGCGGCGGTCTTGCGGCGCCAGGGCCCGGGTTGATCGGCGCATCCCTGGTTGCGGGCGCCTGGCGGTCGCGCGCGCGTCGGAACTGCAGCATCAACAGCAATGCGATGAGCGCAGCCTCCAGGACGGCAGCGGTCTGAACGATGGTCATGGCGCCGTGCTCCCCTGTCAGTGGTTCGCGCGGCCTGCGCGAACCCGCTGCCGTCGGCAAGCCGGCGAGCAGACGAGCAACTCAGCGCGCATGCGGTCGAATCAGGCGGTTGCACCGTTGCAACAAGGTGCTCGTTACCGGACATCTCCGCTGGGCCATGAAGCGAACCTGTCCCATACCCCTCTTTGATTTCTTGCTCCACTGCGTTCCTGAAACACAACGCAATGCCGTTTCTGCTGGCGGATACTGGCTTGCGACAGGTCGCCGGGGTGAATGAAGCGTCACTGGCGGCCAGGGCGAACCGGTTATCAAGTGGAATATAGGCAAAAAAAGTTTAGGCGCTGTCGTCCCTTTGTAAAAGGCATTAGTCTCGATTGCGAAAGTTACGAAAGCGGCGTTACCCGAACGGGTGAGGCCTGCCGGATGCTCGAATTCGCGGTCGAATGGGACCAAGGTCCAATTGCCGGCACATTGCACGCGGACTATTTTTTCAAGGGAGTGGTACTTGGCTGGCCGCATGGTCCCGCTTTCCGCTTCTGGTGCCTGCGTTTGCCACGGCGGGCCAGGCCGGCGCCAGGGAGCCTGGCTGTGCGCACGGCCCTGAGCGCGGCGCTGTCGTCGCGGGTGAAGCGCTCCACAATCTCACCACGTCTCACCACCGGCCCCATTCCCCGGGAACGATCATGGCGCAGCCAAAAAAAGCGACCCCTTCGGATGCAGCCGCGCTCGGGGGAAAGTTCGACCATACGATTCTCGTCCTGCAAGGCGGCGGCGCGCTGGGTGCGTACCAGGCGGGCATCTTTGCTGGACTCGCCGACTGCGGCCTGATGCCTGACTGGGTTGCCGGCGTTTCGATCGGGGCGATCAATGCCGCGCTGATCGCAGGCAATGCGCCGGAGCGCCGCGTGGAGCGCCTGAGCGAATTCTGGGACCGGATGTCGGCGCATGCGCCATTTGTTCCACCTGCCTACCTGGATCCGTGGCGTCCGATGCTGAATGCCTTCAGCGCGGCATCCGCGGTAACGTTCGGGGTTCCTGGCTTCTTCACGCCACGGGTTCCCCCGCCTTTCCTGGCACCCGACGGCAGCATTGAAGCCCTGAGTTTCTATGACACACGGCCGCTCAAGGCAACACTCGAGAAACTGGTCGACTTCGATGTGATCAACCGCAAGGATGTGCGGCTCTCGCTGGGTTCGGTCAACCTGCGCTCCGGGAACTCGGTCTACTTCGACAACGCGCAGATGCAGATCGGGCCCGAGCACGTGATGGCGAGCGGTGCGCTGCCACCGGGATTCCCGCCCGTGGAGGTGGACGGGGAACTGTACTGGGATGGCGGCATCGTTTCGAACTCGCCGCTGTGGTACATCGTCGACGAGAACTTCCGGTTGGGGGCGCTGGTCTTGCAGGTCGATGTATTCAGCGGGGCGGGCGAGATGCCGCAGAACCTGCGGCAGGTCCAGGAACGAGTCAAGGACATCCAGTATGCAAGCAAGACGCGCTTCAACACGACGCGCGTCAGGGAAATCGAAAGCCTTCGCGGCGCACTGCGCCGTGTGATCGACAAATTGCCCAAGGCGCTGCAGTCGGATCCGGATGTGGAGCGGCTCACGGCGATCAGCACGCGCGGCACAGTCGCGCTGCTGCATTTCATCAACCGGCACAACACGCAATCCTCCGATTTCAAGGACTACGAGTTCTCGCGCGCCACGGTGACCGACCTGTGGAACGGCGGGCTTGAGGACGCACGCAGCGCCGTCGCCAGTCCGAAGTGGAAGGAAGCGTTGGCGCTTACCAGCGGGATCGGCATTTACGACATGACCTCGTAGCGCCCCGTCAACAGGAACACACGCCATGACCGAAGCAGAGATCAAGAGGCTCGCCTTCGCGATGCCGCTCACGAGTCCCGCGTTCCCGCCGGGCCCCTATCGTTTTATCAATCGCGAGTTTCTGATCGTTACCTACCGGACCGATCCCGCCGCGCTGGCTGCCGTCATTCCCGCTCCGCTGGAGATGAGCGACCCGGTCGTAAAGTTTGAATTTATCCGGATGCCGGATTCGACCGGCTTCGGCGACTATACGGAAAGCGGCCAGGTGATCCCGGTGCGCTTTCGCGGCGAAACCGGCGGCTACGTGCACGCGATGTTTCTCGACGATGGATCGCCGATCGCGGCGGGCCGCGAAATCTGGGGCTTTCCCAAGAAGCTGGCATCGCCGCGGCTGCGCATCGAAAAGGATACGATCGGCGGCGTGTTGCGCTACGGGCCGGTCCCGATAGCCGTGGCGACGATGGGGTACAAGCACAGGGCGCTTGACCACGGCAAGATCCTGGCATCGCTGTCGGCCCCCAATTTCCTGCTCAAGATCATTCCGCATGTGGATGGCACTGCCCGCATTTGCGAACTGGTGCGCTACTTCTGCGAAGACATCACCGTGAAGGGGGCCTGGGAGGGGCCGGCCGGGCTGGAACTGTTTCATCACGCGCTCGCGCCGGTTGCGTCGCTGCCGGTGCTCGAAGTGATCTCGGGTGTGCATATCATGACCGACCTGACGCTCGGGCTGGGCACTGTGGTCCACGATTATCTCGCCGCGTGATGGCGGTCTCGCGCATTGGACCATGGTCCTATATCGGCCCCCCCGCGGGTTGCATAGTCTATGGATGGAATGGCTCTTCCCTGGCGTGTGGTCGTGACGGACCCGTGCCGAGGGAATCCAGGGCCAGGTAGCGCGTCCGGAAGCATAAGCGATATTCCCGGCGCATCTGCTGCCTCGTCACCATCATCGATACGACGAAGTGAGGAAGATCATGACCAGGCGTCTGCTGTGGTTTGCGGTGGTGCCGGCGCTGCTGTTTGCGGGTGTCGCCAGGGCTCAGTACCCGATCATGAACGAGGTCGCCGAGAAGCTCGTTCAAAAGTACCAGCGCGCGTCCTGCGAGCAGCTATGGCAGGAGAAAGCCCAGAAACAGGGGCAGCCGAAGCCCGCGAAGGAGCAGGAAGCCGTGCAGTTGCTGCGCGACGATCCGCAGATGCGCAGCGCGTTCATCAACAGAGTGGCGGGGCCGATTGTCAACAAGATGTTCGAGTGCGGCATGATTCCATGATCGCCGTCGGTTGCTACACCAGGCTGAATCACTCACCGAGACCGCGATGATTAACGAGAGATTGCTGTTGCGCGCAACCTTTGTGGCGCTGGGCCTGCTGTTGTCCGCGAACGGCATTGCTCAGCAGTCACAGCCAGCGCAGAAGACGCCGAAGGCCGCCGCCAAGCGGGTGCCCAAGGCCGCCGCGCCGACGTTCCAGGCCGGCATCGAACCACGCGCGGTAGACCTCCTCAAAGGGGCGAGTGCCCGCCTGGCCGCTGCCAGGACAATGGCTTTCACGGCGGTCGTTTCCTATGAGAGTCCCAGCCGCCTCGGTCCTCCGCTCGTCTATTCCACCAAATCGCAGGTGGTGATGCAGCGGCCGGACAAGCTCAAGATCGTCACGCTCGGCGACGGGCCGCCCTCTGAGTTCTACTATGACGGCAAGAGCATGATGGCGCTTGCGCCAGCCGAGAACCTCGTCGCCGTCGCGGACGCGCCACCGACCATCGACGCCGCGCTGCAGAAGGCCTACGATACCGCGGCGATCTATTTCCCGTTCACCGATGTGATCGTCACGGATCCCTACAAGGACATCGCCGACGGACTGAAGACCGCGTTCTATATCGGTCAGTCAGGTGTGGTCGGGAATACAACAACGGACATGGTGGCGTATGTCACCGGGGATGTATTCGTGCAAGCCTGGATCGGCACGCAGGACAAGCTGCCGCGCCGCATCTACGCCGTCTACCTCAATGACCGTACCCGCTTGCGCCATGTGCTGGAACTCTCCAACTGGGAACTGGACGCCGCCGTTCCCGCAAATGCCTTCGTTTCGGCCAGCGCGGCCGGCGCGGCACGGATTGCGTTTGAGCCGCCGGATGCAAAGGGTGGGCCGGGAATGAAGCCTCCTCCGAAGTTCAAGCCTGCCAAGGGGCAATGATGAGGCGCATCATGAAGAAAGCCGTCATGCATCTGATGGGGCTGCTGATCCCGGCGCTAGTGACCGGTCCCGCGGGGGCGTGGTCGCACGCCAACTATCGCGGAGGCAGCACATCGCACGAGCCCGGCTCGGATTCCACGACCCGGAGCAACGCCTGGGGTGGCAGCGAAACGCACACCTACGGGGAGGGCACGACCGCGACCGGCCGCTACGGCGGCACGGCCACGCACGCGGAAGGCTCGGGGCAGACGACAGCCACCAACCGCTACGGCGGGACCGCGACCCACACCTACGGCCAGGGTACCAGCGCCACGAGTGCGTCCGGTGGCACGGCGTATCACGCCACGGGTTCCGGCTATACGAGCTATACGAGCGCCTCGGGGGCGACGGCTTACCACAGTCCCTACTATGGCGCGACGTACCCCGCATACCATCCGCCGGTCGTCGTGAACAACTACGGGTCCGGGTGCTACAACTGCGGCGGCTGGTCCACCGCCGGCGCCGCCGCGGCGGGTGTGGTGGTCGGCGCGGCGGCAGGGGCAGCCGTGGCATCGGCCAATACGGCCGCCGCGACATCCAATGCCTACAACGCCGGCGTGGTCGCCGGGGCGACGGCTGCCGCCGCCCCGGCCAGCACGGCGTTTGCGATGGGGGCGATCTACCCGACGCTGCCGGCGGGCTGCATCACGCCCACGGTTCAGGGCGGCACATACTATTTGTGCGGCAACACGTGGTTCAAGCCCTCCTACGGCGCCAACGGCGTCTACTACCGCGTGGTGCCGACGCCGGCCTGAGCATCGTCAGCGCATCAACCGCGTCAGCACGATGACATAGACCGCCGACGCCGCGAGCTGGGCCACGGTGATCGGCAGTCCATAGCGCATATATGTGGCGAACGTGACCGGCTTGCCCTCGCGCGCGCAGATGCCGGCGGCCACGATGTTGGCCGATGCGCCGATGAGGGTGGCATTGCCGCCGAGCGTTGCGCCGAACATCATGCCGACGAACACCGGAATCGTGGCCGCCGGCCACTGGGTGAACTGTTCGGCAAGCGCTGCGTCGGGCACCACTTCCGCCGCGACCAGGTAGCCCTTGACCATCAGGATCGACGCCGCCGCAACGGGAACGTTGGCCAGCAGGCTGGAAAGCAGGCCGATGGCCGCAATCATCACTAGTGCAACGAGCGTCAGCTGGGTGCCGAACGACGCCTGGAGCTTCAGCGCCATGATCTGGATCAGCCCCGTCTTGGTCACCGCTTGCACCAGGCAGAAGATGCACCCCAGGAACAACAGCGTCTTCCAGTCGACGTCCCGCAGCACACTGTCGGTCGGCTCGAAGCGGGCTTCATATCCGACCAGCAGGGCGAGGGCACTGGCAATCATCGCGACCGTGGGCGGCACGAGCCGCGTGGGCAGGTGCTCGCCGAAAACGAACAGCCCCACCATCGTCAACAGGACGGCGAGCGAGAGCGCGGCGTAGACGGGCCGCTCGAGCTGCCGCGGCTGCGCGCGCGGCGGCAACGGACGCCGCAAGCGCCAAAGGTCCGGCATCAGCAGCGGCAGCAGGGGGACGATGACGAGCAAGGCGACGACGCCACCCAGGCTCACGCGGTGGAGGTACTCGCCAAACGTCATGCCGATCGAACTGCCCACGAGAAATGTCGCCGGATCTCCCACCAGTGTCAGCAGGCCGGCGGAATTGCTCACGATGGCGGTCAGCACCATCGGTCCGACAATGTCCACTTCCAGGGCGACGGCAACCCGGATGATGATGGGCGCGATCAGGATGACCGTGGTCGCGTTCGGCAGGAAGGCGCACAGGGGCGCGACCAGCGCGATCAGTAGCAGCAGGAACCGTCTGCCGCTTCCGCCCGTGGCGCTCAGGTACAGGTCGCCGATGCGGTCGAAGATACCGGTGGTGGACAGGATGCGCGCCACCACCATGCCACCGAACAGCAGACTGATCGGCCCACCGGAGGTGCGGGTGGCGCTCAGCAGATCCTGCTCGTTCAGGATCCCCAGGGCGATCAGGACGCACACGCCGATCAGGGCGGCCACCGCCATGTCCATCAGGTTGAAGGCGATGGCGAGAATCACGGCCCCGAATACGCCAAGGACGATGTAGATCTGCAGTTCGCTCATGCGGCGGCCTCCGCTGCCCGTTGCATCGATGGGACCTAGCGCACCGGTGGCGCGTACATCAGGCCACCCTGTGTCCAGAGCCGGTTAAGTCCGCGTTCGAGACCGAGCGGGCTTTTCGCGCCGAGATTGCGATCGAACAATTCTCCGTAGTTGCCCACGCTCTGCACCGCGCGCGCGGCCCAGCCGGGCTCGACGCCGAGCGCCTGGCTGGCGTCCGCGCCGGCTTCGAATGCGCTGGCCACCGCCGGATCCCGCATGCGTTCACTCGCGCTGGCTTGCGTGATCCCGGCTTCTTCCGCGGCAATGAGCGAGAAGAGTACCCAACGGACAAGCGTCAGCCAGCGCTGGTCGTCATTGCGCACGACCGGTCCGAGCGGTTCCTTCGATATCCGCTCGGGCAGGATGACATAGGCTTGCGACCCATCCCGGACGCGCACGCGCGCCGCCGCAAGTTGGGAAGCGTCCGCGGTGTAGGCGCTGCAGCGCCCCGAGAAAAAGGCGTCGGCCACCTCCGTTGCGGAGTCCACGACGAGCGGTTTCACGCTCAGGCGATTCGCCGCGGAGTAGGTCGCCAGATGGTCTTCGCTGGACGTACCCTTTTCGACGCAGACCGTGGCGTGATCGAGTCCCGCAATCGACCGGATCCCGTTTTGCCTGGACACCATGAACGCCTGGCCGTCGTAATAGAGAATGCCGGCGAACTGCACGCGCAGCGTGCTCTCGCGCGCCAGGGTCCACGTGGTGTTGCGGCTGAGCAGGTCCACCACGCCGGTGCGCAGTGCCGGGAACCTGCCCGAAGCCTTCAGCGGAACGAATGTCACCTTGTCCGCCTGGCCCAGGGCCGCGGCCGCTACGGCGCGGCAGAAATCGACGTCGATGCCTGACCAGCGGCCCGAGGCGTCCTTCGCCGAGAACCCCGCAATGCCTTCGCTGACGCCGCAGCGCAGCGTGCCGCGCGCCCTGGCCTGCGCAAGCGTATCGCCGTCCGCGGCATGCGCCGGCAACCCGGTGGCCATGAGCCACGGAAGCGTACCCAGCAAGAGCACTCTGACGACGCGCCGAAGGAGGGGCATGCAGGCTCCTGAGCCAGTCTCGACATGGAATTGCGCACCAGACTGATTCACTTTGTCCGCGATTCCCTGGTGCGTCAATTGGCCTTTCGGCCTATATGCGGGCGATCCACGAACGCCGGCGCGATGAGAAATCGTGTGCCCTGGCGTTCATGGCGCATCCAGCGTCCCGGGGCTTTTCGGGAAGGTGACGATGCCCCAGGTCAGCGCGACGCCGGCGATTTCCCGCAGCGGCTGGTAGCTGCGCGCGTCGACCACATAGACCGCGTTCGAGCGGCCGCAGGCGATCAGCAGCCGCGCGTCGTCGGGGGTGAAGCTGAAGTGCCAGCAGCGCTTGCCCGTAGCGATGTTGGCGATATTTTCATAGCTGCCCGCATCGAAGACCTGGATGGTGTCGGCACGCGAGGCCGCGACGAACAGGCGTTCGCCGGCGCGGTCGAACGCGACCCCGTAGGGCCCGGCGCGCGTCGGCACCGTGCGCAGGACGCGGTAGTCGGCCGCGTCGAGCACCAGGAATGCGTTCGCCGATTCGAGCGTGACGATATAGCGCCGCCCATCCGGGCTCACCTTGATGCCGCGCGGCCGCGATCCCGGCGGCGTCTTGAGCAGATTGAGGCGGCGGCCGCTGGCGCGCTCGTAGACCGAGACGGTGTCGTCGCCCTCGTTGGTGACCAGCAGCAGGCGAGCGTCCGGCGAGAACTCGATGCCTTCCGTTTCCAGCCCGCTGGGGATGGCGCGCGTGACGCGCCAGTCCTTGAGATCGATCACCGCGATTTCCGCCGGGACCGGGGCGCCGTCGCGGGCCTGGGCTGGCTTGCCGGCTGCCGGCGCGGGTTCCGCTCCGGGTGGCCCGTTGCGCTCGCCGGGCTCGTAGGTGACGAAGGCCTGCCCGCCGGACACGCGCACGAATTCCGGGTTCTTGCCGATCGGTATGCGCCTGACCAGCTGGCCGTCGCGCGTGTCGATGACGGACAGGTCGCTGGTGCCCTTGTTGGCGGCCAGCAGGTAGCGGCCATCCGCGCTGATGCCGATGCCGCGCGGACCCTTGCCGCCGGTGTCCAGGGTGCGCGCGATTTCGAGCCGGCCGAGGTCAATCACCGCGATGCCGCCGGTCTCGCTGGATACATAGGCCGTGGCGGGCTGGGAGACAGGCGTCTGTGCGCGCCACGCGCACGCGGCGCAGGCGAGCGCGGCACACAGCGCCAGCGTGGTCCGGCCCGGCCTGCGATATTCCCTTTCCGTGGCCATGCGCGCCTCCCGATTGCGTTGCTCGCCGTGACGGCCGGCTTCACGCCATCCAGGGATGGCAATCATGCGTCGCTCTATTCTTGGCGAGGGTGTGGTCGCTGCCAAGGAATTTCGGTGCGCCGGTAGCCGCTAACGTCCATCCCATTCGTAGCGCACCCCAACCAGGAACAGCCGCGGCGCGCCCGGCGCGACGAAGCGCTCGGCCGGCACCGACGCGCCGGGCTGCAACAGCGTGCCGCCGGGAAATACACTGAGGCCTGCTTGTCCATAGGTTTCATAGCGGCGGTCGAATATATTGTCCACCCGCGCATAGAGCTGCCAGCGCGGGTCGACCTGCCAGCTTGCGCGCAGGTTGAACAGGGCGAAGCCGGCGGTGCTGGCGAGGCGCGGATCCTGTGCGGTCAAGGCACCGTCTTCATTGCCGGCAACGGGCCGCGAGGACGAAACGATCATGGAGCCGCCGAGCGTGACGGTTTCCGTCGCGCGCCAGTCCACGCCGAGCTTGAAACTGTGCAGCGGCACGCCGGCCATGCGGGTGCCGGGGCGCACGTTGACGGGCGCCGCGAACGGCGTCTGGATCTGGCCGTCGGCCTGGTAGGTGGCTTGCAGGTAGCTGTAGCCGGCGCGCAGCGTCAGACGGCCGAGGCGCTGGCGCAAGCCGAGTTCCAGGCCCTGGCTGCGGGTCTTGGGAAAGTTCGTGAAGAAGCCGAGCGGGCTGACCGGCGAGCGCTCGAACAGGATGTCGTCGCGCCTGTCGCTGCGGTACAGCGCCAGCGTCAGGTCGGTGGCATCGGCGGCTTTCCAGCGGCCGCCGAATTCGTACGTGCGCGACACCACCTGCCGCAGGTAAGGATCGGCCTGCAGGCCGGTGGGCAGCTGGCAGGCATTGGCCGGGTCGGCACAGCCAAGCTCGATGGCGGTGGGCATGCGCGTGCCCTGCGAGGCCGAGGCGAAAACGGTGAGGCCGCTCAGCAACTGGTGCGAGAGGCCGAGCGCGGGGTTGAGCCGCGAGAACGTGAAGCTCTCGTCGGAGGCATTCGGCAAAGTCATCTCGGTGCGCGTGCGCGAAGTGTTCCAGCGTGCGCTCGCGGTGAGATAACTGTGCGGCAACAGCTTGATGGTGTCCGATGCATACAGGCTGAAGGTGGTGGTGCGGCCATCGAGCGAGGCCGCGGTGGTGGGCGAGGAAGCAGGGTCCGCCACCGCCACGCGATCTGCGTTGAATGTGGCCGGCTGTGTGTCCTGGCGGTATGCGGCGCGGCTCAGCGCGGCCGCGGCGCCCAGTACCGCGCTGTGGATGTCGCCGGTATGCGACCACTGCGCGGACAGGCCGTAGTCATGCGTGTTGACGGTCGAGGTATTGAACACGGCGTTGGCAGGCGCATTGCCGGGCTGGCACCCGTCGTCGCCGGCGTTGCCCTGGCAGTCGAGCAGGCGGTCCAGGTAGGCGCCGCTGACGTCGCCCGTGGTTGCCTGCGAGCGTCCCACGCGCAGATAGGCGGTCAGTGCCAGCTGGTCTTCGGCATTGAACTGGTGTGCGCCGTTCAGCGTCGCCTGGAGCGCGCGTGTGCGCGTGATGTCCGGCGCGGTGTAGATGGCATTGCGCTGGACGCCATAGATGCTGTCCGGCAGCAAGCCGTTGCCGGACAGGCTGCTGGTGCTGCCAAGCAGGCTCACGCTCCATTGCGTGTCCGTGGTGGAGCGGCCTACCTTGGCGAAGAGATTGCCCAGCCAGCTGCCGGAAAGTTCGCGCCACCCGTCCTCCCGGAATCCCGTGCCCGCGACGAAGGCGTGCCAGCCGTCGCCCAGCATCTGCCCGGCGCTGACATCCAGCCGCGCGCGGCCGTGGCTGCCGACGCTCAGGTCGGCTTCCACGCCGGGGTGTGTCTCGCCGGACTTGGTGGTCAGCGCCAGCGCGCCGCCGAGCGCGTTGAGCCCGTACAGCGGATTGCTGCCCGGCACCAGCGTAATGGTGCTGATGGCGGCCTCGGGGATCGCGGTCCAGTCGACCACGTCGCCAAGCGCCGAATTCTGGCGTACGCCGTCGAGGTAGAGCGCCAGGCCCTGGCCCGCGCCAAGGGTGGACGAGAGCCGGTAGCCGCGGTAGAGGATGTCCTTCAGGTACGGGTTGCCTTGCACGTCGTTGATCACGACGCTCTCCATGTTCTCGCCGAGGAACGAGGACAGGTTGCCGGATTTGGCGCGCTCCATGTCGGCATCCGTGGCGGTCTGCACATTGCCGGGAAACGCCTCGCGCGGGATGGAGAACGAGGGCAGCGGCGCGGGCGCGACCACGGTGACTTCCTTGAGGTTGTGTACCTCGTCGACGGGCAAGTCCAGCGCCGTTTCGGCGGCCAGAGCCACCGGGGCGCCGGCTGCCAGCGCCAGCAGTGTGCACCTCGCCGCCGTCCGGCCTGGGCTGCGCGCTCGGGGGAGGGCGGGTGCCATTACCTTCTCCGTGGGGACAAGGACGCAAGCGCACGGATTCCGGCGCACGGTCACCAAGGCATCGCGCAGGCCGACGCCGTCCAGGGTGATGCAAGTGATACTTACTGTAGTGCACGGCCCGGCGCATGCCAAATCGAACCGGCGGCCGCGCAGGCGGCTTGTCGCGGGTGCTGCATTTTTCGCCTAGAGTTTGAAGGTGCCCCCGAAAGCGCTTCGCCACGCACCGGGCTTTCTGAAGGGCGGGGCGCTCCGTTTTGCTGTGTCGCAGCATCGTGATCCTCACCGGATCGAGGAGTTCGCCATGCCGTTTCCCGATCGTCCCGTATTCGGGCCTGGCCGTGCGGATCGCACCGGCTTCGCCGGGGCCGCCGCCGTGGCTTGCGCCGGTCAGGCCGGTACGGTTGACCGGCGCCGCCGCTTGCTATGCGGCAGTCTCGGTTTTGCCCTGCTCGCGCTTGGCGTGTTGCCCGTGCGCTTGCGCGCGCAGGCGAGCCCGGATGGCGGCCCGATTCCCATCGGTGTGATCGGCTCCGGCCGTATCGGAGGAACGGTCGGCGGCTTGTGGGTGCGCGCGGGACATCCTGTGATGTTCTCCTCGCGTCATCCTGAAGAGCTCAAGCCGCTCGTCGACAAGCTCGGCCCGCTCGCCCGCGCGGGCACGGTGGCCGAGGCGCTGGCCTTTTCCAAGGTGATTTTCCTGGCCGTTCCATACAAGGCCTTGCCCGATATCGCCGCCGAGCATGGCAAGGCCTTTGCCGGCAAGATCGTGGTGGATGCGACCAATGCCATCCGGGCGCGCGATGGCGCCATCGCGGAAGAAGCGTCGCGCAAGGGCATCGGCATTACCACTGCAAAGTACCTGCGCGGCGCGCGCATCGTTCGTGCCTTCAACTTCATGGGCGCCACCAAATTCGCGAGCGAGCATCACCGCGCCGAGGGGCTGATTGCCGTGCCGATCGCGGCCGACGATCCCGCCGCGCTGCACGTTGGCGAGCAACTGGTGCGGGATGCCGGCTTCGAACCGGTGGTGATCGGGCGGCTGGCGACGGCTGACAGCTTTGCGCCGGGCGGCCCGCTGTTCCACCAGATCGGTTCGGCCGATGCCATGCGGGCGCGGATGGCGGAGGTCAGCGGCAAGGCGGCCGCGGAGCCGAAGTAACCCCGGCGGCTGGCCGGGGCGCGGCGCTTATGCCGGCACGGGCGCGTTGGCGCTGGTCTGCCGGCCCCGGAAGTCCGTCCAGCACAGCGCCTTGAAGTCGTACAGCTTGCAGCGGCGCGCGGTCTGGAAGTACCAGCGCCAGGTGAAGTTCTGGATGATGATGCGGCCCGGCAGCGCGTGTTCGAGCAACGCCTGCGCGCGCTTGAGGCGGTACAGCGGCACGCTCATGTCCACGTGATGGGCGGTGTGCTCCATGATGTGATGCAGGGCCGCGCCGATGCCGTAGCGGAAGCGCAGGTGCACGGTGGTGGAGACGAAAGGCTGGGCGCGTGCCCACATGGTCTTGGTCTCGTACCAGGCCACGCTGGTATGGGTGTGGTGCACGTAGAGCACGAAGCCCACGGTGAAATTCCATACCAGGAAGGGCACGACGAAGCCCAGGCCCACCAGCAGCGCGACCGACTGGCCGCTGGCCACCGCCAGCCCGGCCAGCGCGCCGATCCAGGCGGCGCCGAAGATCGCCACCAGCGTGCAGTCCCACATGAAGACAGCACGGCGCGTGGGCATCTGGCGGCGGCTGGGGAAGAACATCTTGAACCACCAGATCTCGACCAGGTAGTACAGGCCCGCGCCGAAGCCGTTGCGGTAGACGCGCTCCAGCGCGCGGCGCCAGCGCGGCAGCGCCTGGAATTCCTCGAGCGAGTAGGGTGCCCAGACGAAGTCGAAGCCCTTGAGGTTGGAATAGCCGTGGTGGACCACGTTATGGCCGACTTCCCACAGGCTGTAGGGCGTGAGCGACGGCAGGAAGGTCAGCCGCCCCAGCCATTTGTTGAGGCCGCGCCGGGGCGTCAGGCTCTGGTGGCAGGCATCGTGGCCGATGATGAACAGGCGGGCGATGATGATGCCGGTCAGCACGCCCGCCGCCAGCTTGGCGAGCCAGTGGGAGAACATCACCACCCCGGCCAGCGCGGCCACGAACAGCGCCGTATCCAGCGCGAACAGCGCCAGCGCGCGCGAGGTGCTGCGCTGTCCCAGCGGGATCAGCCAGCCGCGGATGATCTTGCGCGAGGGCAGGGGCGCTTCAGGGGAAATCGGCTCCGGAAAGGGGGCTTGCTGCGTGGCAATCATTCAAAAACCTTCAGTTGTCGAACGCGGGGTCGGGCACCTGGCTGTGCCCGGGACTGGCGATGCACGGCCACAGGGGCCGACGGTGTGACAGCTTAGAAGGATTGCGTGACAGGGGTGTTGATCCGGGTCAAGCCGGCGTGGCCAGGACCCGGTGCTTCCTGGTGAAAAGTGATGGTTAATGCGCGACGGAGGCCGGCGCGCTTGCCGGCTCGCCCATCACATAGACCTCATCGATCACACGGTCGTCGCCCAGCATGGCGAAGGCGAACAGTTGCTCTTCCAGCGTCTCCGAGCGCTCGCTGCGGCGGGCGATCAGCGGCGTGGCCTGCGGATCGAGCACGATGAAATCGGCCTCGCAGCCCGGCGTGAAGCTGCCCACGCGCTCGCTCCAGCCCAGCGCGTCGGCGGCGGCGCGGGTGGCCAGGTAGAACATGCGCAGCGCGGTGAGGTGATAGCCGCCCATGCGCGCCACCTTGTGCGCGGCATTCATGGTGCGCAGCATCGAGAACGAGGTGCCGCCGCCCACGTCGGTCGCCAGCGTCACGTTGAGGCGATGGGCGTCGGACTGGTGGAAATCGTAGAAGCCGCTGCCCAGGAACAGGTTGGAGGTGGGGCAGTGCGCCACCGCGGCGCCACTGTCGGCCAGGCGCTTGCGGTCGTCCTGGTCGAGGTAGATGGCGTGGCCGTAGAACGCGCCCGGACGCAGCAGGCCGTAGTGATCGTAGATATCGAGATAGCTGCGTGCCTGCGGGAACAGTTCGGCGACCCACTTCACTTCGTCGCGGTTTTCCGCCACATGGGTCTGGATATAGGCGTCGGGATAGGCCTTGGCCAGTTCGCCGCAGGCAGCCAGCTGCGCCTCGCTGGAGGTCGGCGCGAAGCGCGGCGTGATCGCGTACGACAGGCGGTTCTTGCCGTGCCAGCGCGAGATCAGGTCGGCCGAATCGCGCGCGCCGGACTCGGCGGTGTCGCGCAGGAATTCGGGGCAGTTGCGGTCCATCAGCACCTTGCCGGTCACCAGGCGCAGGTTGCGCCGGTCCGCTTCGGCGAACAGCGCGTCGGCCGAGGCCATGTGCACGGTGCTCCAGGCCACGGCGCTGGTGGTGCCGTTGCGCAGCAGTTCGTCGGCAAAGAAGCCCGCCACCGCCGCCGCGTACTCCGGATCGGCAAAGCGGCGCTCCTCGGGGAAGGTGTAGGTTTCCAGCCAGTGCAGCAGGCCGGGCGAGGGCGAGGCGATGATGTCGGTCTGCGGGTAATGCACGTGGGTGTCGATAAAACCGGGCACGATCAGCTTGCCGCGGCGGTCGATCACTTCGGCGCCGGCCGGGATCTGCGCGGCCAGCTCGGCGTAGTCGCCGACCGCGGCGACATGCCCGGCGGTGACAACCAGCACCCCGTCTTCCCAATACTGATACGCGTCGTCATGAAACTGCGGATCGCGCAGGAAGTGCAGCACGCGGCCACGGATGGCGCGGGTGATGGACGGGGTGGGGGGCGTGGTCGTCATAGCGATGTCTCGTCGTGCGCCGGCGCGCGCGTGGCGCGCCGGCATCTTGGTGTGAACCGCGCTCAGGCCGTGGAGGCCGTCGCGGGCAGGGGGGATTGCCAGAAGTGGTCGACTTCGGCGAGGAAGGCGGCCTTCTGCGTGGCGGGCAGGAAGGACGCCTCGAAACTATTGCGCGCCAGCTTGTGGCCGTCGTCCGCGGTCAGCGGCAGGGCTTCGAAGGTGGCTTCCCAGTTGGCGTTCATATAGCCGCCGAAATAAGCGGGGTCGTCGGAGTGCAGCGTGACCAGCACGCCGGCTTCCAGCAGGCGGTGCAGCGAGTGGTCGCGCAGGTCGGGATAGACCTTGAGCTTCTGGTTGGACAGCGGGCACACCGTCAGCGCCACGCGCTCGCGGGCCAGCCGCTCCACCAGGGCGGGGTCGTCGATGGCGCGCACGCCGTGGTCGATGCGTTCCACCTTGAGGATGTCGAGCGCGTCAGTGACATACTGCGCCGGGCCTTCCTCGCCGGCGTGCGCCACCAGCCGCAGGCCCAGCTCGCGGGCGCGGGCGAAGACGCGGGCGAATTTCTCCGGCGGGTTGCCCTGCTCGGAGGAATCCAGGCCCACGCCGACGAAACGGTCGCGGTAGGGCAGCGCCGCTTCCAGCGTGGCGAAGGCGTCTTCCTCGGACAGGTGGCGCAGGAAGCAGAGGATCAGGCTGCTGGAGAAATCGAACTGGGTGCGGGCCTGGGCCAGGGCGTCGGAGATGCCGTCGATCACCACGCCGATGGGCACGCCGCGTGCGGTGTGGGTCTGCGGGTCGAAGAAGATCTCGGCGTGGCGCACGTTGTCGGCCACGGCGCGCTGCACGTAGGCCATCGTCATGTCGAAGAAATCGTCCTCGGTCAGCAGCACGCTGGCGCCGGCGTAATAAATGTCCAGGAAGGATTGCAGGTCGGTGAAGGCGTAGGCTTCGCGCAGGGCTTCCACGCTGGCATACGGCAGCTTGACCTTGTTGTGCTGGGCCAGCCGGAAGATCAGCTCGGGCTCGAGCGTGCCTTCGATATGGACGTGCAGTTCTGCCTTGGGCGTCAGGCGGATACGGTCTGCGAGCGCGGCATCGAGCGTCATGGGGTTCCTTTTGCGGTCTTGGTTTGCGTCGTGTTCGCCGCCTGGCCGCCGCGGTTGGCGCTCAGCGCGCCCAGATGGGCGAGACGCTGGTCGCGAACCTGCAGCAACTGGGCGACGATGGCAACCGCAATCATAGCCGGAGCCTTGTCCGTGATGCCGGAGACGCCCATCGGGCACGTCATTTCCGCAAAGCGGGCAGGGTCAATCCCGTGCTCCGCCATGCGATGCTCGAAGCGCGCGCGCTTGGTCTTGGAACCGATCAGGCCGAAATAGGCAAAGTCATTGCGCCGCAAGATCCGCTCGCACAGCGTCTGGTCCAGGGCGTGGCTGTGCGTCATCACCAGGAAATAGCTACCGGGCGGGGCATGGTCGACCACCGCTTCGGGGGTATCCGTGGCTTCCGGGGTGACGTTGTCGGGCAGGTCCGGCGGGAACAAGGTGTCGCGCTCATCCACCCAGTGCACCCGGCACGGCAGGTTGGCCAGCACCTTGACCAGCGCGTGGCCGACGTGGCCGGCGCCGAACAGCACCACCTGCAGTTCATCGGGCACCATGACGTCGGTCCAGGCGCCATCCTTTTGCAAGCTCACCGAGGGCGTGACAGCCTGCGTCGCCGCGTGCCGCACCGGACCGGCCGCCGGCACGGTGCGCGTGAGCGCGCGCCCGGCGGAGAAGGCGGCCTGCACCGCATCGAGCCAGGGCAGGTCGGGCTCGCCGAGCACCTCGAAGGCGAGCTGGACCACGCCGCCGCAGCATTGGCCCAGGGCCGGGCCCAGGGGGATGCGCACGATCTGCCGCGTCGCATCGCGTTCGGCCAGCATGGTGCGCGCGATCTCCATGCCGCGCCATTCCAGATGGCCGCCGCCGATGGTGCCCACCAGGTCGTCGGCGGTCACCAGCATGCGCACGCCCGCCTCGCGCGGGGCCGAGCCTCTTACTTCGGCGATGGTGACCATCGCCACCGGCACGCCGGCGCGCACCAGGCGGGTGGCGTCGGCGAAGCGGAAGGGTTTGAGGGGCGCGTCCTGCATGGTGATGCCTTTTTAGGTTGATGCTTTGGGTGAGGCTGGTTACGTCACTACGGGGTCAGAGGGTGCGGCTCACTGCGCCACCGGCGCAGCCGCCCGCACCGCATCCACCGCATCCAGGATCGCCTCGCTCGTCGCAGGCGCCACCAGCGGCGGGTTCACCTTGTAATCCCCGACGCTGGCCACCGCATCGCGAATCGCGAAGAACACCGAGAACGGCAGCAGCAGCGGCGGCTCGCCCACCGCCTTCGAGCGATGGATGCTGTCTTCCGCGTTGTCGTTCTCGAACAACCGCACGGTGAACGCTTCCGGGCAGTCGTTGACGGTCGGGATCTTGTAGGTCGAAGGCGCGTGCGTCATCAGCTTGCCGTCCTTGTTCCACCACAGCTCCTCGGTGGTCAGCCAGCCCATGCCCTGGATAAAACCACCTTCGACCTGGCCGATATCGATGGCCGGGTTGAGCGAGCGGCCGGCATCGTGCAGCACGTCCGCGCGCAACAGGCGCCATTCGCCGGTGAGTGTGTCCACCAGCACCTCGGAGCAAGCCGCGCCGTAGGCGTAGTAGTAGAACGGCCGCCCCTGCAGCTTGGACTGGTCCCAGTACAGCTTGGGTGTGGTGTAGAAGCCATCCGACCACAACTGCACGCGCGACACGTAGGCCTGGCGTGCCAGGTCGCTGAAGTCAAGGCGCAGTTCGCCCGCCACCACCAGGTCGTCGCCGAACTGCACGCTGTCCGCGTCCACGCCAGCCTGGCGCGCGGCAAAGGCAGCCAGCCGCTCGCGGATCTGCCGCGCCGCGTCCTGGGCGGCCTTGCCGTTCAGGTCGGTGCCGGTGGACGCGGCGGTGGCCGAGGTGTTGGCCACCTTGCTCGTATCCGTGGCGGTGACGCGCACGCGTTCCAGGCGGATGCCGAGTTCGTGCGCCACCACCATCGCCACCTTGGTGTTCAGGCCCTGGCCCATTTCCGTGCCGCCGTGGTTCACCAGTACCGAGCCGTCGTTGTACACGTGCACCAGCGCGCCGGCCTGGTTGAAGTGGGCCACATTGAAGGAGATGCCGAACTTCACCGGGGTGATGGCAATGCCTTTCTTCAGCACCGGGCTGCCGGCGTTGAATGCGCGCGTTGCCTCGCGGCGCTCGCGGTAGGCGCTGCTGGCTTCCAGTTCGTCGAGCAGTTCGTGGATGACGTTGTCCTCCACGGTCTGGCCGTAAGGCGTGACATTGCGCTCGGTCTTGCCGTACAGGTTGGCGCGGCGCACGTCGAGCGAATCACGGCCCACGGTGCGCGCCACGTTGTCCAGGATGTATTCGATGGCAAAGGCGCCCTGCGGGCCGCCGAAGCCGCGGAAGGCGGTATTGCTCTGCGTGTTGGTCTTGCCGCAGTAGCCGTCGATCTGCACATTCGGCAGCCAGTAGGCGTTGTCGAAGTGGCAGATCGCGCGGGTCATCACCGGGCCGGACAGGTCGGCCGAGAAGCCGGCGCGCGAAACCATCTCCACCGATACGCCGTCGATGCGGCCATCGGCATCGTGGCCGACTTCGTAATCGAAGACGAAGTCGTGGCGCTTGCCGGTGATCATCATGTCGTCGTCGCGGTCCGGACGCAGCTTGACCGGGCACAGCAGCTTCCAGGCGGCCAGCGCGGCGCAGCAGGCGAACATGGCCGATTGCGATTCCTTGCCGCCGAAGCCGCCGCCCATGCGCCGGCATTCCACCAGCACCTGGTGCGCGTGCCATCCCAGCATATGCGCGACAGCATGCTGCATTTCGGTGGGATGCTGGGTCGAGCACCACACGTGCATGCCGTCGTTTTCCTTCGGCGCGGCGTAGGCGATCTGGCCTTCCAGGTAGAACTGCTCCTGGCCGCCCAGGCGGATACTGCCCTGCTCCCGGTGCGCAGCACCGGCGATATGGCTGGACGGCTCGCCACGTGTCAGGTGCATCGGCGGCAGCACATAGCTGCCGGCCTGGTGCGCCGCCTCGGGCGACAGCACCGGCGCCAGGTCCTCGTACTCGACATTGCCCAGGCGTGCGGCACGGCGCGCCGCATCGTGCGAGGTGGCCACGACCACGAACATCGGCTGGCCGATGAACTGCACCAGGCCGTTGGCCAGGATGGGGTCGTCATGGATGATCGGGCCGCACTCGTTGGCGGCGGGGATATCTTCGGCGGTCAGCACCGCCACCACGCCCGGCGCGGCGCGCACCTTGTCGAGCGACATCGATTTGATGCGGGCGTGGGCGCGCGTGCTCATGCCGAGGGCGGCGTGCAGCGTGCCGGCCAGCTCGGGAATGTCGTCGGTATAGGTGGCCGTGCCGGCCACGTGCAGGTGGGCCGATTCATGCGGGCGCGAAATGCCCACTTGTGGCGTGGAGACGGCGGCCTTGGCCTCGATCTCGGCGTCGAGCAGGAAGGGTTCGGTTTGCTTGTTCATGCCGATCTATCCTTATGCGGTGGCGACGGTGGCGACGATCTGGCCGGCGCCGGGGGCGCGGACATTGACGGCGGCGGCTGGCAGCGCGTCGGCGCGCGTTTCCAGCCAGAAGCGGTACAGCAGGTTGGCGGCGCCACGGCTGCGGTAGGCGGCGGTGGAGCGCATGTCGGTCAGCGGCGTGAAGTCCTGCGCCAGCGCGCTCATGGCGGCGCGGGCGGTGGTTTCGGTCCAGGGTTGGCCGACCAGCGCGGCTTCCGTCAGGGCGCCGCGCTTGGGCGTGGCGGCCATGCCGCCGAAGGCCACGCGTGCATGGCGGATCACGCCGTTTTCCAGCGTCAGCGCAAAGGCCGCGCAGACAGCGGAAATGTCCTCGTCAAAGCGTTTTGACAGCTTGTAGGTACGGAAGTGCTCCGGCCCCGCCAGCGGCACGCGCAGGGCCGCGACGAACTCGCCCTCGGCCATGGCGGTCTTCTGGTAGGCCAGGTAGAGGTCTTCCAGAGGCAGCGCGCGGCGCACTTCGCCGCGCTGCAGCACCACTTCGGTGCCAAGGGCGATCAGCGCGGGCATGGAGTCGCCGATGGGCGAGCCGTTGGCAATATTGCCCCCCAGCGTGCCGGCGTTGCGGATCGGCAGCGAGGCAAAACGCTTCCACAGTTCTTCCAGTTCGGGGTGCGTGGCATTGAGCGCCGCATAGGCGCGCTCCAGCGAGACCGCCGCGCCGATTTCCACGGCGCCGTCCACCTGCTCGATACGGTTGAGGTCGGCCACCTGGCCCACGTACAGCAGGTTGCCGAGCTCGCGGAACTGCTTGGTCACCCACAGGCCCACGTCGGTGCTGCCGGCCAGGATGCGCGCGCCCGGCTCCGTCGCCTTGATGGCGGCGAAAGCCGATGCCGTGCGGGGCGCGTAGAAGTGCTGGCCGCCGGCGCTGTAGTGGAACGTGCCTTCGCGTTGCAGCGAGCGCAGCGTGTCGGCGATCTGCCGCGGGTCCAGCTTGCTGGCCTGCGGCGCCGGCAGCGCCATCATGCGCTGGCCGGCCTCGATAATGGGACGGTAGCCGGTGCAGCGGCACAGGTTGCCTGTGAGGGCGTCGCAGATGGTCTCGCGGGCCGGCGCGCGGCCGGTGCCGGCGTCCTCGGCCTTTTGCTGGTACAGCGCCCACAGCGACATCACGAAGCCGGGGGTGCAGAAGCCACACTGGGAGCCGTGGCACTCCACCATCGCTTGCTGTACCGGGTGCAGCGCGCCGTCGGCCTGGCGCAGGTCTTCCACGGTGATCAGGGCGCGGCCGTCCAGCGTAGGCAGGAACTGGATGCAGGAATTGACCGCCTTGAAGGCGACCTGGCCGTCCTCGCCCAGTTCGCCGAGCACCACGGTGCACGCACCGCAATCGCCTTCGGCGCAGCCCTCCTTGGTGCCCGTGCAGCGCGCGTCCTCGCGCAGGTACTGCAGCACGGTGCGGGTCACGGGGGCATCGGCGACCTCCTGGACCTGGCCGCGGTGGTAAAAGCGGATGGTTTGCGTCTCCATGGTGTCTTCTCTCTTTGTGATGGGGGCAAACATAGCACTGGTGCCGATGATGCAATATTCGGCCCAGGTGATATGCCCCATCAAGAGGGGAGAGCGTTGCACGGCTGACGAGGAGTGCGGCAGCCGGATTTGACCAATGACGGGGTGCCTGACATACACTATGCGCCGTTCCCACCCCCCACGCCACCGGCTGCCATGCGCGCCTGGCGCCCCCTCGCCATGCACGGACGCGACCATCTCGATACCTATTTGCTGCGGGTGCTGCACACGCTGCTGACCGAGCAGAGCGTGACCCGCACCGCAGTCCGGCTCGGTCAGTCGCAGCCCGCTATCAGCAATACGCTCAAGCGGCTAAGGGAAATCACCGGGGATGCCATCCTGGTGCGCGGCAAGAGCGGCATGGTGCCGACCGAGCGCGGCCGTGAGCTGCTGCAACTGGCCGAGCAGAGCCTGGCGGCGATGGACCGCATCGCCCGGCCGCCCCAGCATTTCGACCCCGCCACCACTACCCGTACCTTCCACCTGGGGGCGCCGGACTACCTGGACGCCTTCTTCCTGCCCAATATCGTCGAGCGTGTGCGCCGGCTTGCGCCGGGAGCCAAGCTGTTCGTGCATCCGATGACTTCGTCGAGCGATTTCCTGGAAAGCCTGGAGCAGGGGCAACTCGATATCGTGGTCGGCAACTGGCTGTCGCCGCCAGAGCATCTGCATATTTCGCCGCTGTTCGATGATGAGGTGGTGTGCATGCTGGGTGCGCAGCATCCGCTGGCGCGCAAGGGGCTGACCCTCAAGCATTACCTGGAGATGCCTCATCTTGCGCCCGCGCCCTATGCTTCGATGCAGCGCAGCATGATTGACCAGGCGCTGGCCGAGCAGGGGTATAAGCGCAATATCCAGGTTACGTTGCCGTATTTCGGGCTGGTGCCGTATGTGCTGATGAAGACCGATATGGTGTTCACCACCGGGCGGCAGTTTGCCGCGCACTATGCACAGTACCTGCCGTTGAAGATGGTGCCTTCGCCGGTGGTGTTTCCGCGGATGCGGTTTTATCAGCTTTGGCATGAGCGGTGTCATGCTGCGCCGGATGTTGTCTGGATGCGGAGGATGATTGCGGAAGTGGCGGGGGAGTTGCCGGTTTTGCCGCAGTTGGTGAGGGAGGGGGAGGGGTAAGGGTAAGGGGGGATTGTGCGCACAGGCTGCCGGTCAGTGTTGGTGGGGTGTGCAGTGGTGGGCAGACCACCGTTTGCTGTTTGGGTGGTGTTTTTTTTTGGGGCGGCGTTGGTTTTTGGACCCAAAGGAATAC
>NZ_JFJV02000019.1:0-16843 GCF_000611145.1 Cupriavidus sp. SK-3
AAACCGCCTTTGACTTTAAGCTTTTGAAGTTAGGTCTTAATTAAGGGAAGGGACAGGACACACGCATCATCAGCAAGCTGCCGCGCCATCCGCGCTACAAATCACTCATGACGATTCCACAATAGAAGCGGAACGAAGGCGATTTCCCGCCCGAACCCCGCCCCGCAGCGGCAACGTCAACGACAGCCCCGCTGCGATGATCAGCGCGATACCCGCCATGGCGGGACCATCCGGCCAGCGGCCGAACCACAGCGCGCTGTACACCAGCGCCAGCAGCAAATGGCAATAATTGAGCGGCGCCACGGTAGATGCCGGCGCGCGCTGCAGAGCGAGGATCAGCAGCACCTGTGCGATTGCGCTCATGAATCCCATGGCGAGAATGGCCAGCCAGTCCGCCATGCCAGGCCATGCCGCGGGCAGGAAGAACGGCGCCGGCAGCCCTGTGGCAATCATGCAGATCACCGCCGCGAAACCGTACTGCACGCCCGCCTCCACCTTCCCGGCAAGGCGCCGCGTCAGCAGTTGCAGCAGGGCATACGCCACCGCCGCCGCGACCATCAGCACGGTGCCCACTGCCGACAGTTGCCCGCCGGGCCGCACGATCAGCAGCATGCCCGCGAAGCCCGCCGCCACCGCCACCCACTTGCGTGGCCCCACGCGCTCGCCCAGCAGCCACGGCGAGAGCGCGACGATGACCAGCGGCGACATGAAATAGATCGCCGTGGCCTCGGCCAGCGGCATCCACAGCAGCGCGGTCATGAAGCAGGTGCCCACCAGCGCCAGCATCACGCCGCGCAGCGCCAGCAGCCCGCGGTGGGGCGTGCGCCAGAAGCGCAGGCGTCCCGAGCCCGCCAGCATGGCGATGGCCACGGAGGCGGTAACGGCATAGCGCACGGCATTGAGGAAAGGCGCGGGATAGCGCCCCACCAGATGCTTGGCGGTAGCGTCCACGGTGGCGAACAGCGCCACCGCGCAGAGAAAGATCAGGCCACCGCGCCACCAGCCCGCCGCGCCTGCGTGCCCCGAATCGCTCATACCCCGGCCATCGCAGGGCCAAGGCCAGACAGGAAAGCGTCGAGCGCGGGGCCGATCGCCTCCACCTCGTAGCCGCCCTCCTGCACCACCACCGTGGGCACGCCCAGCGCATTGATGCGCTCACCGATGCCACGGTACGCGTCCAGCCCGACGCGCAATACGCTGATGGGATCGTGGATATAGGTGTCGAAGCCCAGCGCCAGTACCAGCGCCTGCGGCCGGTAATCGCGCAGCGCGTCGAGCGCGTTGTCGAGCGCGCCCAGGAAGCCGGCATCCCCGGTGCCGTGCGGCAGCGGGAAGTTCAGGTTGTAGCCGTAGCCCGCGCCATAGCCGCGCTCGTTGGCGTAGCCGGTATAGAAGGGGTAATACGCGCTGGGGTCGGCGTGCAGCGAGATCGTCATCACGTCGGAGCGCTGGTAGAAGATCTGCTGGGTGCCATCGCCGTGGTGGGCGTCCACGTCGAGCACCGCTACCTTGTCGAACCGCTTGAGCAACGTCTCGGCGGCGATGGCCGAGTTGTTGACATAGCAGAAGCCCACCGCGCGGTCGCTGTGCGCATGGTGGCCGGACGGGCGCGACAGCGAGTACGCGACACCCTGCCGGTCCTGCTGCTCGCAGACGTACCCGGCCGCGGCCACGGCGCTGTGCGCGGAGCGCAGGATGGAACGCCAGCTATGCGGCCCGAGCGGCGCGCTCAGGTCGCCGAGGTAGTAGCCAGCCTGCGCGATGATGGAGTCGGTCGGGCACGGCACGCGGCGCGGCTGATCCACGCGGCCGTTGTAGTACGGGGAGAGATTTGGCAGCACTTCGATGCCCGGCTCGAAGCCGGGGCGCGCCAGCGCCATCCAGCGCTCGTAAGCGTAGCCGAGGAAATCGAGATATGCCGGGCTGTGCACCGCCTCCAGCGGCGCGCGGCCGAAGTCGGCCGGCTCGGCCAGCGCAATGCCGCGCCCGGCCAGCGCGCGTTGCAGCGCGTGGGCGCGGGCGGGCACGTCGGTAGGTTCGCACAAGCGGCCCGCGCGCATGAACTGGCGGGGCTGGTGCAGCAGTTGGTCATCCGAGAAGAAGGCGCGCATGATGGTTTTTGTAAAGGTGAGACTCACGGTTTCCGGGCCGCCGGGTGGCACCCCTGGCACCACGTCGCCTGAGCTTGCGCGTTGTCGTTATCGCCGGCCTGGATCCCTTGCCACTCAGTTGCCGGTGGCGGGCGGCTGCGCGGCGGTTTGCTTGATTTCGATTTCCACGAACACGCATTCGCCGTCATGCGCATTGATCACGTTGTGCTCCACGCCAGCGCCGCGGTAGTAGGCGCGGCCCGCCACGAGCTGGCTGACGACCTCGCCGGCCGGCGTCTCCAGGCGCAGTGCGCCGGTGGTCATCGGCACCACCACGTAGTCGTAGCCATGGCGATGATGGCCGGTCTCCGCGCCAGGCGCGAAGCGCCACTCGGTGACGACCACGCGGTCGTTGTCGACCTGCACGGTGGGGACGGCCTGGGGTCTGCTCATGGCGGATGCTCCTGAAAGCGATATGTGTTGTGGCAAAGGCTTAGCGGCTTGGTGGTCCACGCCGCCCAGCGAGGTCGCGGGCCGCATGGCGCGCGCGGCTTCAGGCGGCGGCCCGGATCAGCGTCGGGTCCCACTCCTTGCCGGGAATCGCGGCAATCAGCCGTTGCGTGTAATCGTGCAGCGGCGCGTCGAAGATCTGTCCGGGCGGTCCGGACTCCACCACCTTGCCCTTGTGCATCACGATCACGTGGTGGCAGATCTGGGCGGCAACCCGCAAGTCGTGGGTGATGAAGATCAGGCCGATGTCGAGCCGCTTCTGCAAGTCGCTCAGCAGTTGCAGCACCTGCGCCTGCACCGAGACATCGAGCGCGGAGACGGATTCGTCGGCCACCAGCAGCTTCGGCTCCAGCGCCAGCGCACGCGCGATGCCGATACGCTGGCGCTGGCCGCCGGAGAACTGGTTGGGATAACGGTCGAAGGCGGACGCCTCCAGCCCTACCAGCTGCAGCAGCTCGCGGCCGCGGGCCTGCGCCCTGGCCAGCGGCACGCCGTTGGCCACCGGGCCGTCGGTGATGATGCGGCCCACCGTATGACGCGGGTTGAGCGAGGCGAACGGGTCCTGGAAAATCATCTGCACGTCGCTGCGCAGCGGACGGAACTGGCGCTCGGACAGGCGCGCGATATCCTGCCCGTCGAACAGCAGTTCGCCGCCGTCGATATCGGTCAGCTTCAGCAGGCATTTGCCGATGGTGGACTTGCCCGAGCCGGACTCGCCGACGATGCCCAGCGTCTGGCCGCGCCGCACGCTGAAGCTCACGCCGTCCACGGCGTTGACCACGCGCTTCTTGCTGAACAGTCCGCCGCCGGAAGCGTACGTCTTGCGCAGCCCGCGCACATCCAGCACGATCTCGGCCGCCTGCTGGTCGCGCGCCTTGGCGCGTCCGTGCGGCACCGCGCCGATCAGGCGGCGGGTATAGGGATGCTGCGGGTGGTTGAGCACTTGCTGCACCGTCCCGACTTCCACCAGCACGCCCTTCTCCATCACCGCGACGCGGTCGGCAATCTCCGCCACCACGCCAAAGTCATGCGTGACGAACATCACGCCCATGCCCTTCTCCGCCTGGATGCGCTTGATCAGCGCCAGGATCTGGGCCTGCGTGGTGACGTCGAGCGCCGTGGTGGGTTCGTCGGCGATCAGCAGCGCCGGCTCCAGCGCGAGCGCCATGGCGATCACCACGCGCTGCCGCTGCCCGCCGGACAGGCGGAACGGATAGCTGTGGATCAGCGTAGCGGGATCGGGCAGGCCCACGAACGCCAGCAACTCCAGTACACGCCGGGTACGCGCCTCGCCCGGACAGGCGTCGTGCACGCGCATGACCTCGGCGATCTGGTCGCCCACCGTCATCACCGGGTTCAGGGCCGATAGCGGCTCCTGGAACACCATCGCCATTTCCTTGCCCCGCATGGACAGCAGGGTCTGCTCGTCCTGTGCCAGCAGGTCCTTGCCCTGGAACAGGATCTGGCCGCCCCGCGGCTTCAGGTAGGGCGGCAGCAGGCCCATGATGGCGTTGGCGCTCATCGACTTGCCCGAGCCGGACTCGCCGACGATGCAGAGGATCTCTCCGGCGTGCAGGTCGTAGCTCACGTCCTTCACCGCGTGCGCGCGGTCGCCGCCGGCGGGCAGCGCGATGGTGAGGTCGCGCACGGATAGCAGCGGTAGCTTGTCTGGTGCTTGCATGGTGCGTGTTCCTTGTGCTTACTCGCCGCGGCGGCGCAGTTGCGGGTTCATGGCGTCGTTCAGGCCTTCGCCGATCAGGTTGATGGACAGCACCGTCAGCAGGATGGCCACGCCGGGCCACACGCTCATCCACCAGGCTTCGCGAATCATGGTGCGGGCCGCGCCGATCATGAAGCCCCAGCTCATCATGTTGCGGTCGCCCAGGCCCAGGAAGGACAGCGCCGACTCGGTCAGGATCGCGGTCGCCACCATGAAGGAGGCCGACACGATGATGGGCGACATGGCGTTCGGCAGGATCTGCGTGAGGATGATCCTCAGCGGCTTCTGCCCGATCACCACCGCGGCCTGCACGAATTCGCGCTGCTTGAGGGTGAGGAACTCGCCGCGCACCAGCCGCGCGACCGGCGGCCACGACACCACCGAGATGGCGGCCACGATGGAGTAGATGGTGGGATTGAAGATCGCCACGATCACCACTGCCATCGCCAGTTGCGGAATGGTCTGGAAGAACTCGGTGAAACGCATCAGCGCGTCGTCGATGCGGCCGCCGCAATAGCCGGCCACCGAGCCGATCAGGATGCCGAACACCAGCGCCACGCCGGTGGAGATCACGCCCACCAGCAGCGAGACGCGCGCGCCGTACAGCATGCCGGCGGTGATGTCGCGCCCGAGCATGTCGGTACCGAAGGGAAAGGCCGCTTCGGCGAACGGGCGCACCAGCGGATCGCCCACCATCAGCCAGGGCGACTCCTCGTACAGCACCGGCGCCAGGAGCGCCACGGCCACCACCAGCAGCAGCACGACCAGGCCGATCACCGCGCCGTAGTTGCGGCAATAACGTTGTGCGAAGGCTTTCATGCCGTGGCTCCCTTGCCGCCCACCGAGATGCGCGGGTCGATAAAGCGGTAGACGATGTCCGTCACCAGGTTAAAGAACACCACCAGCGCCGAGGTGACGAAGAAGATCCCGAGCAGCAGCTGGTAGTCACGCTGCAGCAGGGCATCGAACATCAGCCGGCCGATGCCCGGCCAGGAGAAGACGGTTTCGGTCAGCACCGCGCCGCCCGCCATCTGGCCGAGCTGGATGCCGGCAAAGGTGATCACCGGCAGCAGCGCGTTGCGCAGCACATGCACGCGGATCACGCGCCCGGCGGGCACGCCTTTGGCGCGCGCGGTCTTGACGAAGTCCATGCCCATCACTTCCAGCATCGAGGCCCGCGTCAGGCGCACATACACCGCCATGAAAAAGCAGCCCAGCGAGATGGTCGGCAGGATCATGTGCAGCGCCACGTCCTGCACGCGCGCCATGCCCGTATAGCCCGCACCGATGGTCTCCATGCCAAAGGCGGGCAGCCAGCCGAGCACCACCGAAAACAGGATGATGGCCATCAGCGACAGCCAGAACAGCGGTGTGGCGTACAGCAGCAGCGCGCCGGACATCACCGCGCTGTCGATCCAGCGCCGCTTGTTCTCATAGCGCGTGCGCGCCGAGACCACGCCCAGGAACACGCCGAGCACGAGAGAGAAGACGAAGGCGCCGCTCATCAGCACGATGGTGGCGGGCAGCCGGTCCAGGATCAGGTCGAGCACCGGCAGGTGATTGCGATAGGAGTAGCCGAGATCGAGCGTGGCCACGCCTTTCAGGTAGATGCCAAGCTGCGTCAGCACCGGCTGGTCGAGCCCGAACTGCTGGCGCAACTGGCCCACGAAGGCGGCATCGCCCGCGCCGGCCTCGCCCGCCAGCACGGTGGCGGGGTCTCCCGGCGCCATGCGGATCAGGAAGAAGTTGATGATGACCACGCCGAGGACGACCACGAGGGCCTTCCACAGCCGGGATAGCAGGAAAGAGAGAAAATTCACGGCATGCTCCACACGGGCAAACGCTGGGCCCGGGCCGGCCGCGCCATTGCCGCGCTCCTGGCGGGGCGCGGCGGCGACGGGCTTGGCCGGCACCATCTCGCGCGCGCCAGGCGGGTTGCCCGGCGCGCGAACTTACTGGCGGCTTCGTACTCGCGTACTCAGTTCTTCTCGATGGAGACGTTGTCGAACGACTCGTTCAGGCCGATGGCCGTGGTCACGAGGTTCTTGACGTTCTTGCGGTACAGCGTGGGGAACTCCAGCTCGAACAGGTTGCCCGCGGCCACTTCCGTCATCAGGATCTTCTGCACCTCGGTGTAGAGCTTCTGGCGCTCCGCCGGGTCCATGGTGATGCTGGCCTTGGCCCACAGTTCATCCGATTGCGGATTGCTGTAGCCCTGCACATTGGCGAACGGCGTACCCTTGACGATGTTCCTGGTCACGTAGAGCCGTTCCACGCCCAGCGCCGGATCGCCGTACTGGTAGGTGTAGGTGGCGGTCAGGTCGAAGTCCCAGTTGCTGACGCGGGCGGACCAGGTGCCAGCATCGGCGGACTCGATGCTGACCTTGAAGCCGAGCTGTTCCAGCATCTGCTTCATGTACTCGTCAAGGCGGTCCCAGTTGGCGCCGTAGGACGAGGACAGGATCTTGACCGGGTACTGGCCCACGTTGACGCCGGACTCCTTGATCAGCTCGCGCGCCTTCTTCAGGTTGAAATCGTAGGCCGGCGTGTTCTTGTCGAAGAACAGCGTGGCCGAGGCGAACGGGCTGGTCGCCGGCTTGCCCATGCCGAAGAAGATGTTGTCCACGATCATCTTGCGATTGAGCGCGTGCATCACCGCCTGGCGCACCTTGACGTTGTTGAACGGTGGCTTGCGCGTGTTCATCAGCAGGTTCGACATCGGCGAGAACAGCTCCCAGCCCTTGGTGGTGTATTCCACATTGGGCAGCGCGCGCAGGCGCTTGACGTCCACGTTGTCGACGTCGCCGCCGCGCAGCACCTGCACGTCGCCCTTCTCGAAGGCAACCGCGCGCGAAGCCGAATCCGGGATCACGTAGAAGACCAGCTCATCCAGGTAGGGCTTGCCCTTCTTCCAGTAGTTGGGGTTCTTGGCCAGCTTGATATAGGCACCCTTCTTCCACTCCTTGAACACGAAGGGGCCGGTGCCGACGGGCTTCTGGTTGGCCGGGTTGTTGCGGTAGTCGGTGCCGTCGTAGATGTGCTTGGGCATCATCGGCATGGTGCCGGTCTCGAACATCGAGATAAACGGCGGGAAGGCTTCCTTGAGCTTGATCTCGACCGTGCTGTCGTTCACCGCGCGGATCGACTCCATGTACTTGTTGAGCACCGCGCGGGTACGCACGTGGACTTCGCGCAGCATCTTGTCGATCGAGAACACCACGTCGGCGGAGGTGAAGGGCTTGCCGTCATGCCACTTCACGCCGCTCTGCAGCTCGAACGTGTAGGTCAGGCCATCGGGCGAGATCTTCCACGACTTGGCCAGTTCCGGGCGCGGCTTCAGGTCGGGGCCGTAGGTCAGCAGGCCCTGGTAGATCTTGCCGGCGATGTATTGCGTGGGCGCCTGCGAGTTCATCGCGCTGATCAGGATCGGCGGCTCGGGTTGCACGATGCCGGACAAGGTGCCGCCGGCGGTCTGCGCGGCAGCGTTGCCCGCGGGCAATAGTACCGGTGCCAGGGCCAGGCCGGCGGTGGCCAGCGCCATCGACACCAGGCTTTTGCCAAAGCTCTTTTTCAGGTGTTGGGTGAGGTGTTTCATCGGTCAGTTTCCTGTGGTGGTGATCGTGATCTGCGGATACGGAAGACGACTAACTTCGATTGCCTGGGTCCATGGCACCTCATGCAGCCCCGTCAAGCCGCGCGAGTGCCGCGCGCCGCCATGCGGACACGCCGACGCATTGACGCATTGACGCGTTGACTCAGGTAGCGACCGGCTCGACACCGCACCAGTCGTGCATGAACTGCGCGAGCGTGGTGGCGACGCGCACCATGCTTTCGATGGAAACCGACTCGTCGATGCCGTGGATGTTGCGGGCCTGCGGTCCGTAGCAGGTCACCGGCGTCTCCAGCATCAGGCGGAAGTGCCGCGCATCGGTGGTGGCGGTGGTGGCCTCGCGCCGCACTGCCTCGCCATTGACCTTGCGGTGCGCCTCGCCCAGCGCCTGCATGCTGGGCACATCGAGATCGAACTCGCAACCGGGCGCGTGGAAACCTTCGTAGCGGATATTGAGTGTCAGGTTGCTGGCCAGGCGATCCAGCGTGGCTTGCACGCAGGCCGCGACCCGCGCCTTGGCATCGGTCACGCTCATGGTCGGGTAGAAGCCGATGCGGATCCCCAGCGTGCAGGTGCAGGGCACCGACGAATTCCACTCGCCGCCCTGGATCTGGCCAAGGTTGAAGTTGATCGGGTGGGCGTGGTCGCGATAGGCGGCGGGACGGTTCTCGGGCAGGTTCCACTCGGCCTCGAGCTTGCGCAGGCCGGCCATCACTTCGATGCCGGCTTCCACCGGGTTCACGCCGCTGGTCATGTAGGCCGCGTGCGCGGGCCGCCCGGTCAGTTCCACGAACATCCAGAACACGCCCATCTGCGCGCTCATCAGGCTCTCGCCCAGCGGCTCGGGAATCACCACGGTGTCGAAGGAAGCCAGCTTGCCGGCGCCCACCGCGCTGCGCAGCGCGGCCACGGTGGCGAGCGCGCCATTGCCGGTGTTCTCTTCTTCGAGTACGGAGTTGAAACCGACCGCGCCGGCGGGCTGCACGCCGAGATCCTTCAGCGCCTT
Source organism: Cupriavidus sp. SK-3 (assembly GCF_000611145.1). Taxonomy (NCBI): domain Bacteria; kingdom Pseudomonadati; phylum Pseudomonadota; class Betaproteobacteria; order Burkholderiales; family Burkholderiaceae; genus Cupriavidus; species Cupriavidus sp. SK-3. The sequence continues at coordinate 8,937 of NZ_JFJV02000019.1, forward strand.
GTAGGCGGCCAGCGTGCAGATGATGCCGGCCTTCATATCGCCCGCGCCGCGGCCGAACAGCCAGCCGTCCTCGACGAAGGGCGCATAGGGCGACTGGCGCCACATCGACTCCGGTCCGGTGGGCACCACATCCAGATGGCCGTTGAACAACACGGAACGGCCGCCCTTGGCCACCGGCCTGTGCGTGGCCAGCAGGTTGTAGCGGCCGCCGTCGGGACAGCACGGCGGCGAGAACAGCGGCAGGTCCTTGAGCGTCTCGCTGCGCAGGTAGATGCGCTCGGGCTCCAGGCCAAGTTCGCGCAGCGCGCCTTCCATGAACGCCACGGCCGGCTGTTCCTGTCCGGAGGGACTGGGCGCCGCCACGAACTCCGACAGCGTGCGCACCATGTACGGCTCCAGCGCGCGCACTGCGGCGGCGATCTCGTCGGTGGAAAGCGTGGGTGTGGCAATGGAGGACAAACCGGAACTGCCTGCAGGACGATGCATAAGTGGCTCCACGGGGGTCCGGCGCACGCAACGGGCGTGTGTCCGGAGAGGGCAACTCGGCCGGATGGGCCGGATCGGCAAAACGCCGTTCAGGAAAACGACGATCGACATACGATGGGTGGAAACTTAGCGGATCATTGGTACCATACATAGATCCATATTTTTCTTTTCACTAGGGGCCGCTTTGAAAGAGACGATTCTGTCCGAACTGCTGTTGCAGCGTCTGGAGCGGCCTGCGGACGGCGCGACGGACAAGAATGGCGCGCATATGAACCGCCAGCTCTACGAGATCATTCGCCAGGAAATCCTTGCCGGATCATTGGTTGCGGGCACCAAGCTGCCTGCCTCGCGCCTGCTGTCGAAAGAGGTAGGGGTTTCCCGCAATACCGTGCTTTACGCTTATGAGCAGTTGCTCGCGGAAGGCTATGTCACAGCGGCGAGCGGAAGTGGCACCTTCGTCTCGCAAAGTTTTCCCGACCATAGTGCATTGCACAACCACAGGGCGCAAAGTGGCACCATGGCAGTGCCTGCGATGCAGCAGAACCCGAACCGGTTCACGCTTTCGCGCCGCGGCCAGCACCTGATATCGCACTCCGGTGCATCGGATCGGCAATGGGGCGCATTCGTTGCGGGCGTACCCGACGTGTCGCTGTTTCCGCACGCCGTGTGGGCACGCCTGCTGAACAAGCACTGGCGCGCGCCGCGCCCCGAACTGCTGACCTATGCCCATAACGGCGGCTACATGCCGCTGCGCCGCGTGCTGGCCGAGCACCTGCGGCTGGTGCGCTCGGTGCGCTGCGAGCCCGAGCAGATCATCCTGACCACTGGCATCCACCAGGCCATCGACCTGATCGCCCGCCTGCTGGGCGACGTCGGCGACAAGGCGTGGATGGAAGACCCGGGCTACTGGGGCACCCGCAGCCTGCTGAACAGCGCGGGCATCGAGACCATTCCGGTCCCCGTGGACAGCGAGGGGCTCGCCCCGGATGCGGCTACCTTGCAGAATCCGCCGCGCTTTATCTTTGCCACGCCCTCGCACCAGTATCCGCTGGGCATGGTGATGAGCCTGTCGCGCCGGCGCATGCTGCTGGAATACGCACGCCAGCGCGGCGCCTGGATCGTGGAGGACGACTACGACAGCGAATTCCGCTTCGAAGGCCGGCCGCTGGCCTCGCTGCAAGGGCTGGACGAACACGACCGCGTGATCTACATGGGCACGTTCTCCAAGACGCTGTTCCCCGGCTTGCGCATGGGCTTCATGGTGCTGCCCAAGCCGCTCGCGCCGCACTTCGCCACAGGGCTTTCGGAGTTGTTCCGCGAGGGACAACTGGTACAGCAGGCGGTGCTCGCCGACTTTATCGAGGAAGGGCATTACGCCACGCATATCCGGCGCATGCGGCAGCGCTACGCGCAACGCCAGGGCCTGCTGCGCGAGTCCATCGCGGCGCGCCTCGGCGCGGCCTGGCCCACGTCCACGCACGAGGCCGGCCTGCACATGGTGATCCACCTGCCGCCGGGCGCCGACGATCTCGGCATCAGCATGGCGGCGCGTACCCAGGGCCTGTCCACGCGGCCGCTGTCGCGCTACTTCTCCGATCCCGCGCAGGCGACGCAGCAGGGCCTGCTGCTGGGCTATGCCTGCGTGCCGGAAGCCGAGATCGCGCCTGCATTCAACAAGCTGGCGGAGGTGATCGAACCCGCGCTGGAGCACCTGGCACGCACGCAGGCACCGCGCCGCGCGCCTGCGGCGGCCATCAACCGGGAGGCGTGGAGCGGCGCGTGATGGCGCGTGCGCGGCTTGCCATGCGCGCGGCGCCGTGCGATGGTGCCATCGCCTCCCGCTGGATTGGCCCTTAACGCAAGGCTGATCCTTCCATAGCATTAGCGTCCTTGTTCTTGTTCTTGTTCTTCCCCTTCACCTCCTCCCCCCTATGCCAAGCAACGCGCCAGCCCAGTCCGCCACCCTGCTCACCGAACTTGCCAGCCTGCTCGACGCCGCCGGCCTGCAGACGGGCGACGCCATCGAAACCCGTTTCCGCAAGGACTGGTACGCACCGCTTGGCGCGGTGCCGCCGTTGGCGGTGGTGCGCCCGCGCAATACGGAGGAGGTAGCGGCCGTGCTGACGCTGTGCAACCGGCTGCATCAGCCTGTGGTGCCGCAAGGCGGACTGACCGGGCTGGCGGGCGCCGCCACGCCGGAGGGCGGCGAGGTGGTGCTGTCGCTCGAACGCATGCGCGGCGTGGAAGAGATCGACGCGCAAGCCGGCACCATGACGGTGATGGCAGGCACCACGCTGCAGGCCGCGCAGGAAGCCGCGCGCGCGGCCGGCTGGCTGCTGGCCGTGGATCTGGGCGCGCGTGGCAGCTGCCAGATCGGCGGCAATATCGCCACCAACGCGGGCGGCAACCGCGTGATCCGTTACGGCATGATGCGCGACCAGGTGCTGGGGCTGGAAGCGGTGCTCGCCGATGGCACGGTGGTCTCGTCGCTCAACAAGATGCAGAAGAACAACGCGGGCTATGACGTGCGCCAGCTCTTCGTGGGCAGCGAAGGCACGCTGGGCGTGATCACGCGTGCCGTGCTGCGGCTGGCACCGCTGCCGGCGGCCACGCAGACGGCGCTGTGCGCGCTCGAAAGCTACGACGACGTGGTGCGCCTGCTGCGCCATGCGCAGCGCAAGCTCTCGGGCCGGCTATCCGCCTTCGAAGCGATGTGGGCGGACTTCTACAACCTCGTGACCACGCGCGTGGCCGGCGTGCGCGCGCCGCTGCCCGAAGGCCATCCCTTCTACGTGCTGCTCGACCTGCAGGGCAATGACGATGCGCAGGATGCCGCGGCCTTCGAAGGCATGTTGGAGTCCGCCATGGAAGCCGGCCTGATCCGGGACGCGGCGGTGGCCTCCAGCAACAAGGAAGCGGAGAGCTTCTGGCAACTGCGCGACGCAGTCGCCGAATTCCCGGTGATGTGGGCGCCCAACGCCGCCTACGACGTGAGCCTGCCGATCGGCCGCATCGGCGAGTTCGCCGACACGCTGCGCGCACGCATGCTGGCCGTGTGGCCACATGCGGAACTGGTCAATTTCGGTCACGTGGGTGACAGCAACCTGCACGTCAGCGTGTACCTGCCGGGCGCTACCGACGCAGACTTCCCGGAGCACGAGATTTCCGACGTGATGTATGGCGTGGTGCGGGAGTTCAAGGGCAGCGTCTCTGCCGAGCACGGCATCGGCTTTCACAAGAAGCCCTACCTGCACTGCTCGCGCACGCCGGAGGAACTGGGATTGATGCGCTTGCTCAAGCGCTCGCTGGACCCGCACAACATCCTCAGCCCCGGGCGGGTGTTTGATCTGGATTGAGGACGGCTCGGTGTCACCAGAAACGGGCGGGCGCGCTCAGGCCGCCTCGAGATCGCGTGGCGCGATTTCGGCGGCAATCCTCTTGCCGTGCTCGCGCTGAGCGACCTTCAGGTCGTAAGACTGCTGCAGGTTAAGCCAGGATTCAGCATCGCCGCCGAAGTAGCGCGCCAGCCGCAGAGCGGTATCTGGCGTAATGCCCCGACGCTCGCGCACGATGTCATTGACGCGGGCTGCGGTCACGTGCAGTGCCACGGCGAGCGCATTGGCACTCATGCCCAGAGGCGCGAGAAACTCCTCGCGGAGGATTTCGCCGGGATGGACCGGTCGCATGCCATTCTGGAAGCGGGCCATGGTGATCTCCATTCAGTGATAGTCCACGATCTCGACGGCCTCCGGGCCAGCCCTGATGTTGGCGAATCGCGGCACACGACGGCCGCTGAACAGCGGCCGCAGTGTCTTCGCATTTGAACGACTGAATCGCGACGGCATGATATATCGCTTACCGATAAACGACCAGGAGATCGGAGCGAGCGCGGTGCCGACCGCGCTCGCCAAGCGCCTACCGCCTACTTCAACAACTTCCCCTCCTTCGCCCCCAGCGCCGTATGCTCCTGCGAAGCCACAAACACCCCGGCATTATCGTCGCGCCCTTGCAGCAGATACTTCGCATCCGGCTTGCCATAACTCTGCACCGCCGCGGCCGACAACTTGCCGATATCGCTGGCACGAAGCCGGTTGACGATCAGCACCGCGCGGGTATCGGCGAAGTCCTGCATCATGTTCTGGTCGCCTTCGCTATCGCCGGCGACAAACGCCGGGCCATAGCCGTAGCGCGGCACCAGGAAACGCTCGATGGTCCTGGTCTTGCCCTTGCCCTGGGTCTGGTCGTAGCCGTGGCGGAACTCGGGCTGGATCACGCCTTGCGCGTTGCGCTCCAGTTCCATCGCCAGCACGCGGTCGGCGGGGTTGCTGTAGCCATACGCGGGGTTGGAGGAGATCTCCTTGATCACATCGACGAACGACGCCGAGCAAACCCATACATCGAAGCCCGCATTGCGCAGCTTGCCGTAGAGATCCTGCATTTCCGGCACCAGCCGCAAGCCGTTCTTCCAGCTCACCGACACCACGCCGGCACGCCCGGGCAGCGCCGCCGGGCTGGTCCACTTCACCTTCCCGATCGGCTGTGCGAGCTGCCAGGTGACAGTGTCGGCCGTGAGCTGGCGAACCTGTGCCTCGGTCATGCCGGCGAAGTGGTAGGTCACCCACGGATACGCCACCGCATGATCGAAACTGTCGCCAATGGCTTCGTACAGATAGCGCATCTTGGCGATGAAGTTCTGGTAGTTCGGGTTGGCCTTGACCTGTTCGAGCGATTGCGTGCCCTTCAGGCCGCGGTAGTTCTGGTAGAGCCAGGTGTAGCTCTCGATGATGTCCGCCGCCACCTTGTCGATGTTGACCGGCTGGCCCGCGGCGTTGTTGAAGGGTGCGTTGAAGTCCTTCGCGGGGATATTGACGCGAATGGCGGTGTCGAGCTGCTGCGGCGTGGCGCCGAAGCGCAGGTTCTCCAGCTGGTAGACCAGCACCGCCTCTTCGATGTCGAGGAAGACGCTGGTGTTGTCCCAGTCGAACACGGCGTACGGCGGCTTGCGCGCATCGTAGGCCGGACTGCCCTTGCCGTAGGCCGCGATCATGGCATCGATGCGGCTACGGTTGAAGGCGTCCCAGTTGCCCCTGGCAAGCGGCTGCACCGTGCTCTGAACCAGCGCGGCCGGCGCATCCGGGACATGCGTGGCGCAACCGCCCGCGGCGAATGCGGCGGCAAGCAGCGATACGATCAGCAGGCTCTTGTGCTTCATGGCGATTTCCTTCCTCTTCTTTGTCGTTGTGGTGCGATGGCGAAACGGCACGGCAATGCCCGGCCGCCTGCGTGGGCGGCCGGATCGATCGGTCTCTCAGTCAGTCTTTGCGCCGGACGCAGGCAGCGTGCCCGGCGCCGGTTCGGGCAACGTCGCGTGCTCGCTGTCGTCCTTCAAGTCCACGCCGCTGCGCCCCAGCGCCAGCGCGCCGCGCAGCAGGAAGGCGAGCTTGTCGGCGGCCTGTGCGTAGGGCAGCCCTTCCGGCCGCACATTGGAGATGCAGTTGCGCTCGGCGTCGCTGCGCCCAGGCCGCGGGTCATGCGTGAGATAGATGCCGAGACTGTCCGGCGAACTCAGCCCGGGCCGTTCGCCGATCAGCATCACCACCTGGCGCGCGCCGAGCAGGTGCCCGGCCTCGTCGCCCAACGCCACGCGCGATTGCTCGGCCACCACCACCGGCCCGATGCGCCAGTCCGGCAGGCGTTCGCGCACCGCCAGCAACAGGGCCACGCCGTGGCGCTCGGCGGCCAGCGCGGAAAGGCCGTCGGCGATCACGAACACCACGTCGGGCGTTTCGGCGGGCCGGGCCTGCGCCAGCCGTGTGCGGCTGTCGTCATCGAGCTGCCTGCCCAGGTCGGGGCGGCGCAGGTAGTGCTGGCGGTCGGGCGCGGCACTGTGCACAGGCACGCAGCCAAGACCCGCGTCGCGCAGGGCCTGCTCGATGGCCGCGCGCGCCAGCGGCAGATGCACGGCGTCGCGCGCCTGCGCGTGCGCCAGCCCGAAGGCGAGCACGGCCTCCGTGGTCTGGCTGTGGCCGGCACGGCCCAGCGCGATGCGCGCGGCGGTGAACTGGCGCAGGCGCTGCCAAGGGTTGTCCTGGATCAGTTTGCGGCTCATGGCTGGCGATGTCTCACAAACCGTGGGCAAGCTGCAGCAGCGGTTGGCGCTCGGCGAGTTCAAGCAGCCGCCCGTCCTCGCCGAAGATGCCCATCGCCTGCAGCCAGGCCTCGAACTCCGGCGCGGGCCGCAGGCCCAGCGTGTCGCGCAGGTAGAGCGCGTCGTGGAAGGAGGTGCTCTGGTAGTTCAGCATGATGTCGTCGGCGCCGGGCACGCCCATGATGAAGTTGATGCCGGCCACGCCGAACAGCGTCAGCAGCGTGTCCATGTCATCCTGGTCGGCCTCGGCATGGTTGGTGTAGCAGACGTCGCAGCCCATCGGCACGCCAAGCAGCTTGCCGCAGAAGTGGTCCTCCAGCCCGGCGCGGATGATCTGCTTGCCGTCGTAGAGATACTCCGGGCCGATAAAGCCCACCACCGTATTCACCAGCAGCGGCGAGAACTCGCGCGCCACCGCATAGGCGCGGGTTTCCATGGTCTGCTGGTCCACGTCATGATGCGCGTTGGCGGATAGCGCGCTTCCCTGGCCGGTCTCGAAGTACATCACGTTGTTGCCCACCGTGCCGCGCGCCAGGCTTTGCGCGGCATCATGCGCCTCGGCCAGCAGCGCCAGGCTGATGCCGAAGCCCGCGTTGGCGCGCTCGCTGCCGGCCACCGACTGGAACACCAGGTCCACCGGGGCGCCCTGCTCGATGGCGCGCAACGTATTGGTGACGTGGGTCAGCACGCATGATTGCGTGGGCACGTCGTAGCGGCGGCGCAGGTCGTCGATCAGGCGCATGAGGGTAACGATGGCACCGAGATTGTCGGTAGCCGGGTTGATGCCGATGGTGGCATCGCCGCAGCCATACAGCAGGCCATCGATCATCGATGCGGCAATGCCGCGGGCATCGTCGGTGGGATGGTTGGGCTGCAACCGCACAGAGAGCCTGCCGGGCAGGCCGATGGTGTTGCGGAAACGCGTGACCACGCGGCACTTGCGCGCCACCGCGACCAGGTCCTGGTTGCGCATCAGCTTGCTCACGGCGGCGGCCATCTCGGGCGTAACGCCCGGCGCCACGCGGGCCAGCACGGCGGAATCCGTCTCGTGCAGCAACAGCCAGTTGCGGAAGTCGCCTACGGTGAGGGACGCGATCTCGCGGAAGGCGTGCGCGTCATGGCGGTCGACGATCAGGCGCGTGACTTCGTCCTCTTCGTATGGCACCAGCGCTTCGTTCAGGAAATGCGCCAGCGGCACCTCGGCCAGCGCCATGCGCGCGGCCATGCGTTCTTCCTCGCTGGCGGCCGCCCCCCCCCCCCCGCCGCCCCCCCC
>NZ_JFJV02000019.1:16850-19743 GCF_000611145.1 Cupriavidus sp. SK-3
CCCGAGCGTGCGGGGCTGGCCTTGGCGAGCAGGGTCTTGAGATCGGCGAAGAGATGGCGCCGCGAGGCAACCGTGTGGGTAAAGGCCATAGTGCGTCTCAGTCGGCGGGGGCGGCCACGGGAGCCGGCACTTGTGGCCCGCTGCCGGCCAGGTCGCCGTGCGCGACCTGGTGCCGCCCGCGCCAGTGGTAGTGCGCATAGCCCACGGCCAGCACGCCGGCATAGAGCAGCGCGATCAGCGGGTTGAACCAGATCATGGCGCCCAGCGAGACCACGGCGCCGGCCAGCGCGATCAGCGGGAAGACCGGGTAGAACGGCGTGCGGTACGGCCGCGCCATATCCGGCGCGCTGCGCCGCAGGCGGAACAGGCTGGCCATGCTGAACAGGTACATGGTGAGTGCGCCGAACACCGACATGGTGACGATATTGGCGGTCAGCGGCTGGCCGCCGATGGAGATGAAATCATCGCTGTAGATGGCCAGGATGCCCACCACGCCACCGGCCAGCACGGCACGGTGCGGCGTGGCGAAGCGCGGGTGCACGCGCGCCAGCCAGCCGGGCAGGAAACCGGCGCGCGCCAGCGCGAAGATCTGCCGCGAATAGCCCAGGATGATGCCGTGGAACGACGCCACCAGCCCGAACAGGCCGAGCCACACCAGCATATGCAGCCAGCCGGAGTTGTCGCCCACGATCATCTTCATTGCCTGCGGCAGCGGATCGTTGATATTGGCCAGCCGGGTCCAGTCGCCGGCGCCGCCGGCAAACACCATCACGCCGATGGCGAGCAGCACCAGCGTGACGATGCCGGTGGTGTAGGCGATGGGAATCGAGCGGCGCGGGTCGCGCGCTTCTTCCGCCGCCATCGCCACGCCCTCGATGGCGAGGAAGAACCAGATCGCGAATGGGATCGCGGCGAACATCCCAGGCACCGCCGCCAGCGAAAAGCCATCCTGCCCGGCCCAGCCGCCCTTGACGAAGTTGGCCACCGAGAAGCCCGGCGCCACCACGCCCATGAAGACCAGCAGCTCGAAGATGGCAAACAGCGTCACCACCAGCTCGAAGGTGGCCGCAATGCGCACACCGATGATATTGAGGCCCATGAACACAATATAGGCGCCCACCGCGGCCGTTTTGGGATCGAGCCCCGGAAACTGCACATTGAGGTACGCGCCGATGGCCAGCGAAATGGCCGGCGGCGCGAACACGAACTCGATCAGCGTAGCCAGCCCCGCGAGATAGCCCGCGCCCGGCCCGAATGCGCGATAGGCGTAGGCAAAAGGCCCGCCGGCATGCGGGATGCTGGTGGTCAGCTCGGTGAAGCTGAAGATAAAGGTGGCGTACATCGTGGCCACCGCCAGTGCCGTGACCATGAAACCAAGCGTGCCGGCGCTGGCCCAGCCGAAGCTCCAGCCGAAGTACTCACCCGAGATCACCAGCCCCACGGCGATGCCCCAGAGCTGTACGGTGCCCAGCGTCTGCGTCAGGGTCTGGGCGCCACCGGACGAAGGGGAGGACGAGGGCGGCGATGCGTGGGGCTGGCTGGACATGGCTAGGGTTTCTCCGGGGCGGTTTGCCACCGGCGGTGCATTGCCTTGGCGGTGGCGTTTCCGGCATCATCGCCAAAACCGTACGGGCAGCGTTATCGAAAATCGGCAGCATTGCCTTGGACCCGTGCAAAGACAGCAGACAAGGCCACCCCGCGGGTGCCGGCGCAGCGGATGCGGCACCCCGGTGTTGGAATGGAACTTGCAAGAGAGACGCTTTGCACCGAATGCCCCCATCTTCGCCATGAGCGCTACGTTCGATCGCAGCACCGACAGCAGCAGCAGCGCCGGCCGCCACGGCATCTTCCGCGTCACCGCCGCGCACGATGCCGACGAGCACGCCAGCAACCTGTCGCGCTGGAACCAGACCTACGACCAGCTCTCTCCCGGCCACTTCGCCGGCGAGGTCCGCGAGCTATGGCTGCCGCATGCGCAGGTATTTATCGAGCGCACCAACCGCAGCCTGCGGCAGTCGTGCATGGCCTGGCCCGACGCGATGTGGTTCGGCGTGCCGCTGCCCTCGGTCCATGCCCCGGCCACGGTGGGCGGGATTGCCATCGCACCCACGGCCATTGCCGTGCGGCCCGGAGGCGCCGAGTTCGAACTGCGCACGCCGGAGGATTTCGGCATCTTTGGCATCGTGGTGGAGACCGCCGAGTTCGCCCGCTACATGGAGGAAGTGGAGCATCGCGACCCGGCCAGCGTGCTCGGCCAGCGCGAGGTGCTGTCGGTCCAGCCATGGGCACGCGCACGGCTGTGCCGCGCGCTGATGGAGATTCTTTCCGAAGCCGCGGGCCACCACGCGATGGATGTAGCCGACAGGGCCGACCCGGCGCTGTTTTGCGGCGACCTGCAGGAACGGCTGCTGGGCAGCCTGGTGACCCTGCTGATGGCATCCAGCGACAGCGCGCAACGCGCCACCGTCACCCACGTCAACCGCCAACGCACCGTACAGCGCATCCGCGACTACCTGCTGGCCCATGCCGCGGACCCCATCACCGTGCCGGACCTGTGCCGACATTTCCACCTGAGCCGGCGCGCGCTGCAATACTGCTTCGAAGACGTCGCCGGCATGTCGCCCGCCGCCTACCTGCGCGCCCTGCGCCTGAACGGCGTGCGCCGCGACCTCAAGTCCGGCAACGGCCACCGCACCGTGTCCGACATAGCCGGAGCCTGGGGCTTCCATCACCTGTCGCAGTTCGCCCAGGACTACCGCCGTATGTTCGGTGAACTGCCATCGGCGGCCCTGCGCGGACCAACCGGGCAAAGCCGCCCGAACTAAACAACGAACGCAACAAACGCCGGCCACCAGCCACGCAATGCGAAGCGAGCCCCCCACGCGATGCGAAG